>CAZOTP010000316.1:0-3939 GCA_964582655.1 uncultured Pirellulales bacterium
CGATCTGCTGACGCTTCGGCAGAACTGGCTGAAGACCTATGCGGCGTATCCGACGACGGCGTGTCCGGAATAACGCCAGCGAACCGGGAATGAAACCGAACGAATTCCCCGGCCGGGGCATTCGAAAGACATAGCGGCAACGCATTCCTTCGCGGATGTTCGAGGGACAGGACGCATGAATCCTGTCCCTCTTTTATTCTATCGGGGAGCGGGCGGACTGAAAGGGCGAGCCGTCGGGCAAGATCAGTTTGACGGATACATCCGGGGCGGGAAGCTCCACTTCCGGCAGCCAGGCGCGTTCGAGCTGGCGTACGGCGGCTTTTCCGATATTGACGATGGGGATATCGACATAGGCGACGGGGATACGTCCGATTCGCAGCTCCGATTTCCGCATCTGATGATCCCAGAAATGCCGCAGGGAGCCGATCAGGTCGATGACCAGTTTTTTTTCGGGGGGGTCCCAGCAGTTTTGCTTGTCCAGCTCCTCGATGACAAACAGAAGCTCGGTATATTGGCAGATGATGATATCGGCGGACCGGCGGCTTTTGAGGAAATCCCTCGCCAGGGCGTTGGCTTCGGGAGACCCGTAAGCCTGGCAGACATGGTGAATGTCAAACGCCAGATTTCGCTCCTTGCTGCTTCTGGCCAATTCGAAATACACATCCACCGCATCCATGTCGGGGATGGCTCCCATGCGTTTTTCGATGGGTCCGGTGAGGAAGAGGATGTTTTTGGCGTTTCGGGCCAGGCAGAGGTCCATGATGAGGTCGGCCATCTGGGCGTAATCTTCGTGCAGGGAGGGAATGGTGATATCGGGATAGCGTCTTCCGATCACGGCCTGAGCGAGCCCCAGGTCCTGCAGGCGCGTCATATTCATCTGATGGCGTGGCGTGGGTTCGAGCCAGATCACGCCGTCGATATTCCGGTCGAGGATTTTTTGAACGAATTCGGGCCTGTAGGATTCATCGTTGATGCTGTGGAGGAGTTCCACGCGGCGATTCATCTGGTCGCATTCTTCCAGGATGCCGATGGTGTTTTTATAGGCGGCGGTGATGTTGTAGGTGTCGGTTTCCTGGGGCAGGACAATCGCGATGGAAAAGACGCCATCTCGCGGGGGCCTGGAATGACCGGCGGCCGGGGAGGGGGGCGCAGGAATCTCGCGGGCGGTTTGATTTTCGTACACTTTTTCGGTGATGTAGACGCCCGCTCCGACGCGGGCCCGCACCATACCGTTCTGCTGGAGGAGGCTGACCGCCCGCTGGGCGGTGACGCAGGAGACGTGATACATTTTGGCAAGTTTTCGGATGGGCTGGAGTCTGGTCCCCGGAGGGAGGTTGTTTGCCAGGACATCCCGCAGGATATATTCGCTGACTTTGATATGAAGAGCCTCGTCCGCCTGAATGTTCATGATTTCTTTCATGTAATACAACCGTATTGAAAGGGTTCTATTTCCAAAGGAAAACCGAGGTATTACGATATTATAGCAAATTTTAAATCATTCTCAATGCTTATTTTTCCCGAAACCATAGGTCTCTATTGAATTCAAGTTATTGTATCAAAAGGAGTAAAGAAAAGTATAACAATATTATAACGCATATGTATCGATATGGATACGTATTTCGTTTGGCGGTCTGATACTCTCTTTGTACAATGGACGAACGAATCCATAATACGCAGGAGAATCATATGAAAACAATAGACTGGCCTTTTGAATTTCCCGGCAACTACTGGCTTGATGAACAGGAGGAACAAGCCGTTCTGGATGTGCTGCGGAACGGATCGCTGTTTCGCTATTACGGTTTGCATGCGCCCAAATATGTGGATCTATATGAATCCCGCGCGAGGGAGTTTTACGGGGTTCCCCACGCCCTAGCGGTGAACAGCGGGACGGGGGCGTTGCATGCCTCGATGGCGGCGCTGGGAGTGGGGCCGGGGTGCGAGGTGATCCTGCCTTCGTTTCTCTGGGTGGCGACGGTCGGGACGGTAGTGCAGCTCAACGCGATTCCGGTGCTGTGCGAGGTGGACGACAGTCTGTGCATGGATCCGCGGGATCTGGAACGAAAAATCACGTCGCGGACCAAACTGATTGTACCGATTCACATGGCCGGCAGTGTATGCGATATGGACGGCATTCTGTCGGCGGCCCGAAAGCATCATATCGCCGTTCTGGAAGATTGCGCCCAGTGCAACGGGGGGATGTATAAGGACCGGCGGGTGGGCACGCTGGGGGACATGGGGATTTTCAGTCTGCAACTGAATAAGAACATGACGTGCGGGGAAGGGGGGCTGATTATCACCCACGACGAAAGGCTTTATGCCCGCGCCTTTTCCATGCACGATATGGGACTGATTCGCGTGAATGGGCGTCTGGCAACGCCGGAGCCGTATGCGCTGGGGTGGGGGAGCGGGCGTCGAATGCCGGAATTGTGCGGGGCGGTCGCATCGGTGCAGATTCAGAAGCTGCCTCGGATAATCGAGCATATGCGCAATTCCAAGCGCCGGATCCAGAAGCGTCTGGAGGGCACGGCGGGGGTGCAATTCCGGCGGGAAAATGACGAACTCGGCCAGACCGGCCCGTTTTTGGTTCTGCTTCTGGAGAACGAGGCGAAAGCGGCTGCTGCCATCGGGCGAATGAAGGAGCGAGGATTGCACAATGTCTTCCGGATCGCCGACTATGGCCTGCACATCTATTCCAATATCCCTTCGCTGGTGAACAAAGTGCCTCTCAGCTCGGCGGGCAATCCCTGGAACCTGGCGGAGAACGCCAAAAGCGTATATGACTACCACAAGGGCGCATGCCCGGTCAGCGATGCATTGTTTGCCCGGTCGGTTCTGATACCGATTCCTTCGCGGCTGACCGAAGCGCAGGAGGCCGGCGCGGCGGAAGCGATCCGGGAATCGGTTGCGGGCTGAATCGCGGAAAGGCGGAATGTATGCGGATGATTCGATTCGCGACGGCGCTGGCATTGGGGGTCTGGGCGACGGGGGCGTTTGCGGAAACGCTGTATAACGGGATTGTCCTGCCTGCGGCCTGGCCGCCGGAGATTCGGCATTTTTCGCGTGAGCCGATGCCCGTTCCCTATTTGCTCAGCATGCCCGAAGTGGTTCCCATCGATGTCGGACGGCAGTTGTTTGTGGATGATTTTCTGATTGAAACAACCGATTTAACGCGAACGTTTTATACGGCGACAATTCATCCGGCCAGTCCGGTTCTGATTCCCGAGAAACCGTGGGAAGCACGGCAGCAGAAGGAGAAAGATCCGCCCCAGGCGTTTCCATTCAGCGGCGGCGTCTTTTACGATCCGCAGGACCGAATCTACAAAATGTGGTATGTAGGCGGATTCAATCAGTGCACGTGTTACGCCGTCAGCGAGGATGGAATTCACTGGACCAAGCCGGATCTGGATGTGGTTCCTGGAACCAATATTGTCCATGACGAAAAGCGGGACAACACAACAGTATGGATCGATTTGGAAGCGAAGGAATCTGCCCGGCGATACATTCTTCACCGCCGGGGCAGGGATGCAGAAAAACACTGGCGTCATCTCATTCATTTTTCTGCTGACGGGATTCACTGGAGCGAACCGGCCGCACTTGCGGGGGCAGCGTGGGATCGATCTACTTTTTTCTACAACCCTTTTCGAAAAAAATGGGTTTTTGGTCTTCGCTGCGGCGCGATGTGGCCCGGCGGAACAGAAACGGCTTCTTCGGATTTTACCAAAGATAAAGAATTTGATTTTATTCGTCTGGGACGCATGCGTCGCTATGCGGAGGGGAACACCATCGAAGAAGCGGTTCAGTCCTGGCCCTGGCCAGCAGGGAACACCAGGCAGGTCGAACAGGAATTCATTCAGTGCATGCAGGTCCCCACAATCTGGGTCGGGGCGGACCGGCTGGACTCGATGCGGGAGGATATCGGCACTCCCTGCGAGCTGTACA
>CAZOTP010000317.1:0-3908 GCA_964582655.1 uncultured Pirellulales bacterium
ACTATGGCGGACGGTCAGATTCACACGATATATTTGTATGCGCGGACGCGGGGTGCGTCGGATATTCATTTCAAGGCGGGGGAGCCCCCGATTTTGCGGGTGAACGGGAAGATCGAACGGCTGGAGACGCAGGCGATTGACGGGAAGGCGATGGCGGGGATCGCGAAAGCGCTGCTGTCGGAGGGGCATCAGATAGCGCTGCAGGAGACGGGAAACGCGGATTCGGCGGTAGAGCAGGAGATCGAGGGTGTGAAATGCCGGTACCGGGTGAACGCGGCGAGGGAAAAAAACGGATTGTTCATTGCGGTTCGCCTGGTTCCGGAACGGATTATGCCGGTGCATGAGATTGGATTTCCGTTCCATCTGTGGGAGGATCTGATTTCGCTGCAGCGGGGTCTGGTTCTGGTGACGGGGGTGACGGGGTCGGGCAAGACGACGACGCTGGCGTCGCTGATTCAGCGGATCAACGACACGTATGCCGATCATATCATCACGATCGAGGATCCGATTGAATTTGTGTATCCGAAGTCGAAGAGCATCATTTCGCAGCGGGAGATCGGGATTAACGTGAAGTCGTTTTCGGACGGGGTGAAATATGTGCTCCGTCAGGACCCGGACGTGATTCTGATCGGGGAGATCCGGGATCGGGAGACGGCGACGAAGGCGCTGGAGGCGGCGGCGACGGGGCATCTGGTGTTTTCGACGCTTCATACGAAGGATGCGGCGGACACGGTGCGGCGGTATGTGAACATATTCGAGGCGGAGGACCAGAACAACGTGCGGAACTCGCTGGCGTCGAACCTGGCGTATGTGCTCTGCCAGCAACTGCTGCCCCACCGGAGCGGATACGGCCGGGCGCTGGCGATGGAGGTGATGAACGTGCAGGTAAGCCCGGCGATTCAGAATCATCTGCGGAAGGCGGAGTATTACCGGATCATCAGCGAGATTCAGATCGGCAAGGCGAACAAGATGATTACGATGGACCAGCGGCTGAAGGAACTTTTTTATGACGGGAGAATCACCCGGGAGACCGCGATCGGCTATTCCCATTATCCGGATGAGATGAGGCATGAGCTGGGGTAGGAGGCGGGGTGAAAAAAAAGGAGCCGATTGGGTGGAATCGGCTCGGACGAAAAGGGTGGAACGATGTTTGTTCGAATCAGGCGGAGAATTCCTCGAATTCCTTCTCTGTGAGGGGGATTTTCGAGGCGGGTTTTTCCGTCTGCTTTTGGATTTTGGATTTTGCCTGGGCGATCTGATGGAAGGTATGGTCGGTATGGCCCAGGGCGTTTGATTTTGCGGAACCCTTCTTTTGGGGCGATTGATTTTGGGATTTCGAACGGGTGTTGTTTGCGCCGCCCACCAGAGCGGCGAGGTCGCTGACGATGGCGTTCATTTGCTGTGCCTGGGCGGAGAGTTCCTCGGAGGCGGAGGCGGATTCCTCGGCGTTGGCGGCGTTCTGCTGAGTGACTTTGTCCATCTGGGAGACGGCGGTGTTGACCTGATCGATGCCCTGGGACTGCTCCTGGGAGGCGGCGGCGATTTCGGCGACGAGGTCGGTGGTTTTTCGAATGGAGGTAACGATTTCCTCGAGGGATTTTCCGACTTCGGCGCTGATGTTGACGCCATTCTGGGAGTTTTTGACGGATTCCTCGATGAGGGCGGAGGTGTTTTTGGCGGCTTCGGCGGATCGCTGGGCGAGGTTTCGGACTTCCTCGGCGACGACGGCGAATCCTTTACCGGCTTCGCCTGCGCGAGCGGCTTCGCCGGCGGCGGTGAGGGCGAGGAGGTTGGGCTGGAAGGCGAGTTCATCGCTGACCTTGATGATTTTGGCGGTTTCCTGGGAGGATTTCTGGATTTCAGAAATCGCGGAGGTCATGCGGGTCATGGAGGCGCTGCCGGAGTCGGCGGCGGTCCGTGCTTCGCTGGCGAGGTTGTTGGCCTGGGCGGCGTTTTCGGCGTTCTTTTTGGTCATGGAGGCCATCTCTTCGAGGGAACTGCTGGTTTCTTCGAGACCGGCGGCCTGTTCGGTGGCGCCTTCGGCGAGAGACTGCGAGGCGGCGGAGACCTGACTGGCGGCGGAGGTGACCTGCTCAGCGCCTTCGTTCAGAGAGGCGATGATGCGGTTGAGGGGTTTGGTGATGGCCAGGCTGAGGGTGATGCCGATGAAGAGGGCGAGGGAGAATCCGACGGCCATGCCGATGGTGGAGGAGAGCATGGCTAGGCGGGAGTCTTTGGCGGACTGGTCCTGGGCCTGGGCGGCGACCTCCTCGTTGATGGCCACGATTTTGTCGAGGAGGACTTTGGCGGCGTCATAGGACGCGGTATTGGTGACCAGGGCCTGATGCATCATTCTGGAATAGAGTTCCATGGCGCGGTCTGCTTCCTTCTGCATGGGGGTGAAGCGGTCGAAGGCCTGGACGAGATTGGGGGAGAGGTCGTTGAACAGGACTTTTTTGGCGTTTTCCTTGTCGCCCTTTTCGGCCAGCTCGCGAATTTTGTGGACGGCGGCGTGGATTTCGTTGTGATAAGGTTTGATTTCATTCATGAGGCGGTTGATTTCGGCGTTTTGGGTCTTGAAAGTGGGGAGCCATTTTCCGAAATTGCAGGCGGTGGGATCTACGCCGCCTTCGAAGGTTTGGCCCCGGTCGATGAGGTCGTTGAGTTTCTGGACGAGCTTGTAGTGGTCGGCGACGAAGAGATTGAGATCCCGCTGGAGGACGGGGGGATTGCCGATACCGATAGCGAAGAATTCGTTGGCGAGTTTGACGAATTCGTTATGATCGGCCCACCATGTTTGCCAGGCGGGGACGAATTTCTGCCACTGGGCGGCTTCTTCGGCGGTCTGGGGGAGAGGTTCGTAGATTTTCCAGGCTTCATCAGCGCGTGTTTTTGCGTTTTCGGCGCGGGTGAAGGCGTCCTGCCGGTTTTTTTCATCGAGATCGGCGGCGAGTAGGGAATTTTCAACACTACCTACAGCAGTCTGTGCCTGTCGGATAACCAGAAGGGCCTGAATGCTGGGCAGGCGGACACTGCCGACGTCGTGGAGGTGGTGTTTTAATTTGGTTCCTCCCCAGATGCCGATTCCGCCCACCAGGAGGGTGAGAAGGGCGACGAGGATGAAGCCGCCTACCAGTTTTGCGCTGAGACGAACATTCTTGAACATATGTAACTCCTTACCAGTTGTCATTGGGCGACGGTTTGTTTGCCATTCGCGGTAATGGGATTGTCGGGCTGGGAATGGTACGGGATCATTCGAACCGGACAATCACGATACTTCATTCTGAAGGTGTTCATCGGGAAATGGATTGGTCGGAATTAGGGATTTTCCCTATATCATAAAAAAATATTTATAGGAAATGGTTATCGGCCTCTGTTCGGAATGCGGGAGGAGGCGGCGGGGCGCGGGCGAAACCGGAATGGTAAGTTCCTGAGGTAGAAACGGTAAGGAACGAGATCGCCAATGGGAATACGAATTTTGCACGGATGGAAGTGATGCGGAGAAATGAGGAGATGCGGGGAAATATATGGTACATTTTAAAAAAAGTCCTATAATTTCTGGTGCTGAAAATGCCACTTATGGAAGGCGTGAAGAAGATTTTAGCAGGAGAATGCGATGCAGAATGTGAAGACCCTGGCGGCGGCGATGGTGATGGGACTGGCGGCGATTGCGCAGGGGCAGATGCCGGCGGACTTGGCGGAATTGAAGGATTATACAGCGCTGAAGGCGAGCAGCTATGATGTTACCGGGGGGAACAAGGACAGCTGGGAGATCGAGCCGGGACAGGCGAGGACGATTTTTGAGGGGGAGGGGCCGGGGTGCAGTCGGCATATCTGGATGCCGACGCCTTCGAGGCTGGCCAGCGGGCGCTGGTTTCTGGGTTCGCTGGAGACGACGTCCAGCCCGG
>CAZOTP010000318.1:0-3893 GCA_964582655.1 uncultured Pirellulales bacterium
ACCGGAGGCGGGGTGGGTATGAGACCTACAGTGCCGTGCGGTATTCTCTGTTAAAGGAGGGGAGCCGTCCGCTGCCTTATGCACCAGAGGCGGCGGATTATCTGATAAGCCAATCGGTGTCTCTCATCCAGACCTTGTGCGGGATACCCTGATTATGAAAACCCTTTCGAAGAAACGAATTGCGGATGACCTGGTTCGGCTGGGTTTGAGGAGGGGCGATTCGGTGATGCTGCACAGTTCGCTGTCGCAGTTAGGGCCAGTGGAGGGCGGCGCGGAAGCTGTGGCAGAGGCGATATTATCGGTTTTGGGAGAGGAAGGGACGGTTATTTTTCCGGCATTTGCCGGGGATTTGTGGCATGGACACCCGTGCCTGGAGGACTGCCGAAACTGCTGCGGCAAGCAGAGATTCTGTCCCAGCCGGGAGCCGGGCGGGCAGGGAATTATTCCTGAAACCCTGCGCAAACGGACTGGTGTTCTGCGGGGCTGTCATCCGACCCATTCCTGGTGCGCGCTAGGGGCCAAGGCGGAATTGTTTCTTCAGGATAATGTTCAGGCCCGGACTCCCTGCGGGAAGGGGAATCCGTTTGAGGCGCTGGTGCGGGAAGACGGCGTCATTCTGTGTCTTGGAGTTTCGGTGAATACCATCACCTTGTGGCACTATTATGAAGATCTGCTGCACGTTCCTTATCTGGGAGATTATCATCCTCAGGAAAGGCATCTTTCGTATTGTACGCAGGGGCATCGGATCCAGTACATGTTTCCGGGGATTATGGACGACGTAGTCAGCAGCTCCGGCATTATGAAGAAAAATAAGGTTGGAAAAGGGACATCGCGTTTGATACGAGCGCGGGATTTTGATGCGTTTATGGCGACGATTTTTGCGGATGATCCTTTCTGCATGGTGCTTCGGCCGCCGGATCGTACATCGAGCAATCTTGCCCTGGACGCCCTGCAGAAAGCGGCGGGCATGCTTCGCGCCTGGCAGCGGGGGCCGCAAAAAGCGCCGGAACCGTTTGAGACGAAGGAGTCGGATCCGGATTTTGTGCGGGAGGATTGCCCTGCATTTATCGGGTATCATGACGCGAAAGGCCGATCCTGGCCTCTGTGCAGCGCCAACGGCAGGCACCCGGAATTGTTCCGGGAGGGTGAGATTTTCGATCGAAACGGCTTGTGCTGCTGTTCGGCATGCTGCTGGAACGATCGGTTCCCGCCAAACGGTTAATCCTCAAAACAAGGACCTTGTGCGATGAACAAGATGAACCGACGAGAAGCAATGAAATTATCCGGGGCGCTTCTTATCACTTCCGCAGCCGGATGCCAGACTGTGAAATCCAAATCATGCAAGAAGGAAAACGCCATGGAAACCGCACAAACTTCTTTTTGGAAAATGCGGCCGGAAGACCGGGAATTTTTTGAACGGGAGCTGAATTCGTTTATCCCGGAGCGGGTGATTGACGCTCACTGCCATCTGTGGAAGGACAGACAGGAAGCAGGCGATTTTTCCACTCCGGCCACAGTGGGATGCCGGGAGTATTTGCAGAATATGTCGGATTTGCTGCCGGGCCGGAAGGTGGGGGCGCTGTTTCTGCCGCTTCCGGAGGCGGACGGCGGCGAATCCATCAGGCAAAGTGAATGGATCGGCGGGCAATTAAAGGAAGGGCCTTACCGCGGTTCATTTCTGGTGAAGCCCGAACATGATCCGGAATGGGTGCGCCAGGAAGTTCGACGTCTGGGGCTGTGCGGGCTGAAATGCTACCACTTTTTTGCCAAGACCAAACCGACATGGGAGGCGGAGATTCCCGAATACCTGCCGGAGCGGCTTGTCCAGGTTGCGCATGAAGAAGAATGGGTTATTACGCTGCACATGGTGAAGTCCCGCGCCGTGGCGGATGCATCGAATATTCACTGGATTCGGCACTACTGCCAGACGTATCCGAATATGAAACTGATTCTGGCCCATTCGGCCCGCGCGTTCCAGCCGGCCCATGCACTGGAAGGTTTACCGCAGCTTACGGGCCTGGATAATCTGTATTTCGATGCCAGCGCGAATTGCGAACCGCTCGCCCATCAGGCGATTTTGCGGATGATGGGGCACCAAAAAATGATGTACGGATCCGACTTTCCCGTCTGCCACATGCGGGGACGGTCCGTCGGAGTCGCCGATACGTTTCTGTGGCTCTATGAAACCACTCCGGTCTGGAAGGAAAAGCATATTCAGATTCAGCCGGTGTTTGTCGGGCTGGAGTCGCTGCGGAGCCTGAAATGGGCGTGCTGGTCGGAGAAGCTCGGCGACAGTGCGGTAGAAGATATTTTCTGGAACAATGCGGCGGCGTTATTGAACATTCCAAATCACACATGATACCCGGTAAAACCGGTACGTAATGGAGTAATGCGATGAATGGTTCCGTTTCCTTTGACACACGATTTAAACGATCCGGGCAGATGTATCTGGAGGCGCAGGAGCTGTTTCCGTTTGGGACGCAGCTCTTCAGCCGCAGGCCGGAACTGGGGGCACTGGGGCAGGGGCCGGTCTATTTCGAGCGGGCGAAGGACGGGCATTTCTGGGATGTGGACGGGAATGAGTTTGTGGATACGGTCATGGGTGTGGGACCGGTTACGCTGGGGTACTGCTATGAGGCGGTGGATCGCGCGGTGAAGGAGCAGATCGACCGGGGAATCATCGGCAGCGTGAATCATCCGCTGGAAATTGCGATGGCGCGGGCGATGGAGGAGATGATTCCATGCGCAGAAATGGCGAAGTTCTGCAAGAGCGGCGGCGAGGCGGATGCGATCGCAGTCCGTATCGCGCGGGGGCACACAGGGCGGGATGTGGTTCTATTCTGCGGGTATCACGGCTGGCACGACTGGTATCTGGCGGCAAACCTGGCATCGAATACGACGCTCAATGCCCATCTGATGCCGGGGATCAATCCAAAGGGAGTTCCATCATCGTTGAAGAACACCTGCATTCCGTTTGAGTACAATAACCTGGACAGCTTGCGAAGTACGCTGGATCAATACCGGGGGCAGGTTGCCTGCATCATCATGGAACCGACGCGGTTCAAGCATCCTTCGCCGGGATATCTGGCCGGGGTGCGCCAGCTGGCGGATGAATACGGATGCCTGCTGATTTTTGATGAAGTGATTACGGGGTTTCGGATGGCCGGCGGCAGCGCGCAGAAATTTTACGGGGTGACGCCGCATCTGGCGACGTTCGCCAAGGCGATTGCCAATGGCTATCCGCTGGCGGCGGTTGTCGGACTTCGCTCGATCCTGGCAGGCCAGGCGGATAATTTCATCAGCAGCACCTACTGGGGGGAGACGGCGAGCCTGGCGGCGGGACTGGCGACCGTGCGGGAAATGCAAAGCAAAAAAATCCCGGAGGCAATCCAATCGTATGGCGCGGAGCTTATGGAATCGCTGCGGACGCTGGCGGACCGGCACCGGCTCAAGCTGGAGTTTCGCGGACACGGGTACAATTTCGCACCGGCGTTCGATTATGGCCCCCTGACGAACAGGGTGTTAACGTTGTATATTCAGGAGATGATTGCACGGGGGATTTACGCCAGCGGCATTGTTTACATCTGCTATACGCATACCGAGCAGGATCGGCAGCGGATTCTCTCGGCGGCGGATGAGGTATTCGCACTGATCGCAAAAGCGGTGCAGAGCGATTCGGTGGATCGCCTGCTTCGCTGTCCGGAGCGAAAAACCGGATTTCAGAGGCTGGTTTAGGCGGTTTGTGTCTGAACCGTATGGGATCAGAATTTGATTTTGTGCTGTCTTCCGGCGGCCATGAAGGTGTCGATGTTCTCCAGCGGCGTTTCCTGGGGGAGGTCGCAGCCGGTGCTGAGGATGAATCCCTCGGCAGCGGCTCCTTCGATCGCCTGCCG
>CAZOTP010000319.1:0-1149 GCA_964582655.1 uncultured Pirellulales bacterium
CTCTTTGTAAACCCTGTAAATCCTCAAAATCCATATCAATTCTCTAGGAAATACGATTTTCTTTTCCCTCGCTTGACTTTTTTTTTAACTGACCCCTATCATTATGGTATAGATTATCCAGAATACCGGATTTTCTTCGATATACTCCACGACGTGCGTGGGGAAAGGCTATGCTGGTAATGGAAATACAGAAAGGACCTGACTATGAGCATGTTTTGCTACCAGTGTGAACAAACCGCCGGCGGTACCGGCTGCACCCGTCATGGCGGCTGCGGAAAAGACGACGTTACCGCGACGCTCCAGGACATTCTGCTGTACCTTGCCAAGGGGATCAGCGCCTGTGCCCATGCCGCTCGCTCCAAAGGTGCAAAAGACCATGACGTCGATGTCTTCGTCCTCGAAGCCCTCTTTTCCACGGTCACCAACGTCAATTTCGATCCAAAAACCCTCGAAGTACTCATTTCCCGCGCCGTGCAGATGCGCCATAAAGCGAAAGTCCTCTGCGAAAAATCTTCTGTTCCGCTTCCCGCCGACAAATCCGGCGCCATCGCCTTTCAGCCCGCACAGGATCTTGATACCCTCGTCAAACAGGGGCAATCCTTTACCATTGCCGCCCATCAGGAAAAACTCGGCCGCATTGCCGTCGGTTTGCAGGAGCTGATTATCTATGGCCTGAAAGGTGCCGCCGCCTACGCTGATCATGCCCATGTGCTTGGCGTCGAGGACGATTCCGTTTTTGCACAATTCCATGAACTCCTCGCCTATGTTGCCTCCGAACCGACCGATGTCGGCGACCTCACCGCCAAAGCCCTCCAGGTCGGTCAACTGAATCTTAAGGTCATGGAACTGCTCGACAAAGCCAACACGGGAAAATACGGCCATCCGGTTCCCACGGCAGTCCGCGTCACCCCCGTCAAGGGAAAATGCATTGTTGTTTCCGGGCACGATCTTCTGGACCTCGAAGAATTGCTCAAGCAGACGCAGGGCAAAGGCATCAACATCTATACCCATGGCGAAATGCTTCCCTGCCACGGCTACCCCAAACTCAAGCAGTACAAGCACCTCGTCGGGAATTTCGGCGGCGCCTGGCAGGACCAGCAGAAGGAATTCGCCAAATTCCCCGGTGCCATCCTCATGACTACCAACTGC
>CAZOTP010000319.1:1159-3878 GCA_964582655.1 uncultured Pirellulales bacterium
CACCCCCCAGCGCCTCTCTATCGCCCGCCTTTTCACCAGCGGCCTTGTCCAGTGGCCCGGTGTCAAACACATCGCCAATCGCGATTTTACACCCGTCGTCCAGGCCGCCCTGGCCGCTCCCGGCTTCACCGCCGATGAACCCGAAAAAACCATCCTCGTCGGCTTCGGCCATAATGCGGTGATGAGCGTCGCCGACAAAGTCATCGATGCCGTCAAAGCCGGGAAAATCCGCCGCTTCTTTCTCATCGGAGGTTGTGACGGCGCCAAGCCCGGCCGAAATTATTACACCGAGCTCGCGGAGAAAGTCCCCCAGGATTGCGTCATCCTCACGCTGGCCTGCGGAAAATATCGCTTCAACAAATTATCCTTCGGCGACATTGGCGGCATCCCGCGACTTCTCGACATTGGCCAGTGCAACGATGCCTATTCCGCCGTCCAGATTGCACTCGCCCTCGCCGGGGCTTTCGGCTGCGGCGTAAACGACCTGCCTCTCTCCCTCGTCCTGAGCTGGTACGAGCAGAAGGCCGTCGCCATCCTCCTCACCCTGCTGCACCTGGGCATTAAAAATATCCGGATCGGCCCCTCGCTTCCGGCATTCATTACCCCCGAAGTCCTCCAGGTTCTCGTCGATAATTACAAGATCCAGCCCATTTCCCAGCCCGACAAGGATCTCGCCGCCATTTTGAATTGATGGAGAAAAACAAAACAGGGATATTGCGGAACTTCGGATAAAAATCTGCCGAGAAAACCAGCCTGGGAGGCAACGATTAATTAATTCGGGTTCGTTGTCTCCCCTTTTCGTTTTCCGTTTCCGGATGGTAGTATGATGGCCAAGGAGATTGTAATACGGTCAGGATTTTGGTTTGGCCAAATGCGTTTCGGGGTGGAGAAAAGGTGGAATGAACAAAAAAGGCATCGTCAGATTTGGCTGACGATGCCTTGCTGCATCTGATTCCCACGAAGGTTACTGGATGGAGTTGTAAAGGGTTTCTACGGTGTCTTTGGCTTCGTCACGGACGTCATCGTCGGGATCATTATCGGCGGACCACTTGAGGAAGGGCAGTGCCATTCGGTCGTTGATGTTTTCCAGGGATTCAGCCGCTTCCTTGCGAACCTTATCATCCACGTCATTGATGAGAGCGTTGATCAGGGCCGCGGTAGCCTGGGTGCCTTTTTCCTTTTCCAGGTCTCCGGCGGCATTTTTGCGTTCGTCCGATTCACCATAGCGTAGATCTTCAAGCTGTTTGGCAAGCTTGGGGTCGCCGGTGTTCATGGGCGGCATTTTGGGACTGAGGTACAATTCGCTGCCGAATTTGGCTTTCAGGGCGTCGGCGGCGGTCTGTGCAACAGTTCGGGCGTTTTCATCGAGTTCATACTGCGCAGCGCGGACGAGAGCTTCATAACCATACGGAAGCTCAATGTCGGCCAGGGATTTGGCGGCGGCCTGTCGAACGGCGGGATCCATGTCGTTGATCATGACGTCGATGAGAACGGCGGCCGTTTCGATGGTTTTGAATTTGGCGATGTTTTGGGCGGCTAGCTGACGTTTCTGGGCGTCGCCGCGGAGAATATCATCCATCAACTGCTCCTGTTCGGAGAGATAGACCTGGGTGGGAGCGGGCTGGGACTCGGCGTCCTGCACCACGACGGTCGGGGGAGCCGCTTCCCGTTCGACATAGATGGTTTGCGGTTCGCCATAGACATAGACGACGCTGTAGGCGGGCCTGAAATCATAGTAATAGGGTCGATAGCACCACACGGAGGGGTAGAAATAGACGAAATCGCCATAATAGTGATACCAGGGTCGGTAGCGATAGCACGGATTGTAGTAATGCCCATGGTGATAAATTCTATGATGTTTATGGTATCCATGATGGGAATCGTGGTGGTCGCCGCGGTGTCCGTCGCCGTGATAGCTGTCGCCTTGATGGCCCTCGTCACGTCCGCCATCATGCCCACCTTTATATCCGCTGTCCCGGTCTGAGTCATATCCGCCGCCTCGGTTATCTGATCGGTCGTTCGTTCTGGAAGAATCCACTCTCGCCGGCCGGAAGGACGATTTTCGTTCTCTGGTGTTGTTATCGGAGGCGGATATAAATCGTTTTGAATCGGAGGAAGAACGGCTTTGCCGAACGACTTTGGGAGTATCCTCACGGGCGCCTCGGAAGTAGGAACGTCTGGAACTGGTGGATAGCGAGAGACTGTCATCGTCCGATCGTTTGGAAGAGCTGGTCATGGCTTCCGAGCGGCTGACCCGGGTGGTGGACACCGAAGGCCGGCTGCTGTACTGCGAGGAGGTCGATCGGGACGAATTTTCGCGGAACGAGGCATTCCGCGAAGATGAGGATCGAGAGGAAGACGGTGCCGCAAAGGAAGATGCGGACCGGGAACCTCTGGAGGAGGCCGAAAAAGAGGATCTGCTCGAAGATGAGGAGGAACTTCGGGTGGAAGAAAAAGCCCCGGAAGATCCCCGCCCGGAAAAGCTGCCTGAGGATGCCCGGCTGGAAAAACTGCTGGATGATCCCCGGCCGGAAAAACTGCCGGAAGAGCTGCGGCCGGAGAAACCGCCGGAGGACCCTCCACGGGAGGCGCCTTGCGGTCTTGCAATAGCCTGAATGGACCATCCTGTCAGGACGGCAAGGCTGATACAGACGGTAAGTATGTATTTTTTCATGACGCACCTCCTGCCCATAATTGGGCGTATAGAGCATCTGCAATA
>CAZOTP010000320.1:0-3877 GCA_964582655.1 uncultured Pirellulales bacterium
ATTTTGGTGATTGGTTTCAAGGGCAAAGCCAACGCCGGAGCGGGTACGGTTATCCAGAAGAATTTGCCCCGGCTTGAGGGAATCGCATTGCAGCCACAAATCCAGTGAAAATCCCTTTCTCAGGGATTGGGAACGATAGTCCATCTGGGTTCGATCCGCCGCCGTGAACAGGGCAAGGGGCGGCATTTCAACGGGACCCGAGATTCCATCTGGATTCCGCCGCTCCAGAATCAGGCCGTTTTGCGCAACCGTTTTGGTTTCATGCTGTTGAAACAGGGCATTCAAAAAATCGCTGGGGATGGGATGAACCCGCCCGACGCTTTTCTGGGTTTCAGTGAGAAAAAATTGCCCTTTGTCTTCCACCAGGCAGGGATAGCTGAAACGGATTAGCGGGTCGTCATCGTAAAGAACGATCTCCGGCTGGGACCACTGGATGATTTTGCCGGCGGGGGAGTCAATTTCGCGGCCCGCCATCAGCCACGCCGGGTTGCGATGCCCGTATGGGCTTGGGTTCGGCTCGAGCCAATCGGTCGAGCCGCCGTGATTGTGAAACCAGTACAGAAACATCCCGTTGGAGCATCGCCACACAAAATTGGCGGCGCGGGGGTGCTTGACTTTCGGTCCGTCCGGCCCATAGGTCATGTATTCCGAAGGCGTCCACGTCATTCCGCCGTCGCGGCTGTACGCGTGGCACGGAAATCCGTCCACCGTCCGATAGGTCGCGAACAGCGACCCGTCGGATAACCCCGCGAGATTGGATTCTTCCGCGATGGGGCCTTGCGGCGATTTTAATCCGTCCTCGCCTGCCGGCAGAGTGTCCCAGCGGATTTTTTCCGGATCGGTTTCTGTCGCTATATTGTCGCTTTTCAGAAAACACCCTTCCGAACGGGCCAGAAACCCTTTGCCGAATCGCCCGACCTTGGAAAATCCCAGATACATCGTATCACGGTGAAGAATGGGTTTGCCGACGCCCCAGAAAAAAAGAACCTTTCCCCGATAGGGATTTTCACGGTCGCATTTCATCAGCCGCACCGGAATCTCATACCTTCTTTCCGACCACGTCCGGCCATGATCGTCGGAATATTTGAACATATAGGCGCCCAGCGTGTCCACTCGCTTCGTAAATCCCGAATCGGGCGAGTCTTTATCCGCGATCACCTGCCGCAGATTCTCCTTGTTGTAGGTGTAAAACACATAGATGCGTCCTGAGGGAACGAGTACCGGCATTCCCCACGATGCCTCCGGCCCGTTCGCCGGCTCAATATCCACCGGCGCGGACCACGTTTTTCCCTGATCCTCGCTGAGGGTCGAAACGATATGCTGCCCCGCCTGCCCTTCCCGACCGGCGCCCGTCGTCAAAACGCAGAGCCAGTGCCCTTGTTGCGTCACCACGATATACGGCTGATCGCAATACCCTTCCGAAGGGATGGGAAATCCCGCCCGGAGGTTGCGAAAATCCGAATGGGAGGTTTCTGCTGCATCGGAAAAAGAGGCAAAAAATCCGGCGATTGCCATACAGGCCGAAACAGAGAATTGTGCATAGGGAAGAATACCGTTCATAATTCGTTTTTCTCCTCGATTTACGGAACAAACTGCATCGAGTAAAGATCTGCTTCTTTCATGACAAACCGCAGACGAATCGTTTGGTTCTGCATACTCTGGAGCGACTCCCCGTTTTTCCACGTTACCATACGGTCGATGGAATCGCCCGCCAGTTCTCCGGCATCCGGTAAGGCATAACCGGATATCGGATTTCCATGTTCATCCTGGATTTCGACTTGAATGGATCCGGCGGCGCTGGTGGAATAATTGAGCGACAGCTTGTCGCCGCAGAAGCGAAAAGGCTTGGTAACCATCGTCCCCGGATCATACCCGGCGTGGACCGATACAAAGCCGTCCGTGCGAAGCGTGTAGCGAAGATGTTTCATATAAATGGATATTTCCGCAGGCCCTGTGGGGACTACGTGCCACGCCGCGTAATTCGAACGATTTCCCCAGCGGGCCGGGTCCAGGCCCGGACGAATAAACGCTTCCTTGAAAGACCGGTCGAAAGAATTTCCGCCGCGGCTGCTCATGAATAGAATATCCGTGGAACTGCCTCGCTTCGGCAAAAATCGCGTCGGCAGGGCGATATAAATGTGGGGTGCCCGGAAATACGGATGAGTCCCGCTGGTGTAAAGATGTTCGCCGGGCTCATTGGGATTCATCGCGACGGGGACGCTCCAGTGAAGAAAATCCGGGGATGTCGTTCGGCTGATGGTGCGCAGCTTTCCATGCGATGTTTTCCAGGATCGATAATAACAAACATAGCATTGTTCAGAACGCGACCAGAACGCAACATTCTGGGAGTCGAACGCGAAGTCTTCGCTGGTGATAACCGGCTGCTCCGAAAGCGTTTTCCAGCGTATGCCGTCCGATGAGACAAACGCGTAGAGGCCTCCCCGAGGAACATCCGTTTTGATTTTCGAAAGGGCTTTTCCATGCAGCCCCGCCAGTGCTTTATACCGACAGACGGATTCCACCGCGGGATTTTCATCGATAAATGGCGAGAAATTGTGGCTGAAAGGCGACTGATAAGCGAGTATGGCATTGTTGTCGCGAGAGCCGTTGATCTCAAAAAGTCCAAGATTGGGAAGGGTCCAGTGGATGCCGTCAGTGCTTTCCGCGTAACAGGTCAGTTCCGCCGGATGACCGTCATATTGTTCCCCGGTATAGCCGGGGACAATCGTGCGGTAGTAAAGACGATAAAGCCCCCCGTCACGCAGGATCGTCATGTAATCCCCCTTGGGCTGAGAGGAGTCAGGAGTCGCCAATTGTGGTTCATGAAGTTTCAGGGAAAGGTTCTCCAAGGTGTCAATCAAATAAGAATCTACAAACAGCTCGCGACGATCCTGAATATCCAGAGGCCCGTGCGCTTGTAGAGAGATGCCTTCCCAAAGGAATCCGCAGAGCACGATCGCCGCCGGAACGAACGCCCCGCGCCCCGGCAAAAGCCCTGTCGTCATAACGAGACCTTTCATGTTAAAGTTATCGATAAAGTTAAGCTGAAAAACGCTAATCACTAGATTTCGAATTCTAGCCCCGGTTAGGGGATTTTTCTAATGATTTTATCCCGGCCGGAACTTCGCCGGGCAGGCCTTGAATTTTCAGTCGAGCCGAATCCCCTGCTGGATCAGCCATTGCTTCAGATCCCCCATTTCCTGATCGAAAAACGCCTTGTCGTAATTTTCTTCAAGAATTTTGATGTGTTCGGCAAGGGTTCCTCGCTGCTGGACTATCGCATCGATGCGCTTTTCCAGCTCCTCCCCGGCGATGCGAAGGTCTTCAAGATTCAGATTGAGGTTCAGCAGGGCGGAAAGCTTGCGAAGAACCGTCTCGATGCATTTGATATTCTTTCCCTGGATGTAGGCGGGAATTTCCGCCACCAGGCAGATCATCGGTATATCCTCTTTACGAGCCCGAAGAAGGATCAGATTGATCAGGCTGGCTGGTCCTGCGTAATTCGTGGTATGGACTTTGAGGGAGTTGAGGGTATCGAGCAGATGGGCATGCGATACCGTCGCCGTGATCCGCGGCTCCCGCGTATGAGGAACCAGACCCGCCACGCTGCCCAGGAACACGATCTGCCGAACATGAAACATCCCGATAACGGCAAACAGAGATTCTACATACTCATGCCACCGCATATGCGGCTCTTTGCCGGAAAAAACAACCAGCGGATAAGCAGGCGAACCGTAAAACAGATTGGAAGGCTCCTGAAAGTGACGAAGCAAGCCGTTTTCAATGTGAACATGGGGCCGAAACAGAGCTGAAAGTTCCATCGGGCCCGGAAAATTGTAAATATAAAAATCCCGGGGGGAAATCGAGGCCCAGGGGG
>CAZOTP010000321.1:0-3864 GCA_964582655.1 uncultured Pirellulales bacterium
CTCGCCATCGCACCCTTTCTCCTCTTCGTCCGTTTCTACAAACTTGCCATATCTCCTTATCTGCCACACCATTGCAGATACCTTCCCACCTGCAGCGACTACGCCCTCCAGGCCTTCACCCGCTATGGCCTCCTCAAGGGCCTTTGCCTCTCCTGCCGCCGACTCCTCCGCTGCCACCCCTTCGCCAAAGGCGGCTTCGACCCCCTCCCCTGATCTTCCGCCCTCAAAAATCATCCTAATCCATTTATCCACAACTACTTACATTTTTCCCATCCCTTCGCCCCTTCTTCCCTCTCCTCCTGCCTTCCCCAATAAATTTTCTGCATTTTGCCATTTCTTCCAAATATTTCCATTTGACTCTCGTTTCTTTTTGTTTATAATTTTCAGTTCTTTACAGCGGTAAAGTTTGTACACCCGTACGGAAGTCCTTGGCTCATAACGAGCTAGAACCCGTCGGAACGTAATGACAGGAAAGAGACGTCGAATGAAAGCGACCACGCAAAAAACAACGTTGATGAAAGTCGGACAGTTGCAACCCAAGTGGCACACAGTAGATGTGAACGGCCAGATCCTTGGCCGCGCCGCCAGTCAGATCGCCACGCTTCTGATGGGAAAGCACCGCCCGCAATACACCCCCAACGTGGACACCGGTGATTTTGTCATCGTCACAAACGCAGAAAAGGTTCGCCTCAGCGGCAAAAAGGCCGAAACGAAGGAATACGACTATTATACGTATCACATTGGCGGCCGCCGCGTGGTGTCGTACAAGAACCGGATGGCGGACAAACCGGAACAGATCATCACCGACGCCGTCCGCCGCATGCTTCCGAAGAATAAACTGGGCCGCAAGATGCTCAGCAAGCTGAAAGTCTATACGGGCGGCAGTCATCCCCACGCGGCGCAGAATCCGCAGGACATGAAGCTGAATTAACATTCGTTAAAACGAGGAATAAACCGTGACAGAGAAACCAAACCAGGGAACGCCTTTGATCGATCCGAACCAGGTGAAGAGCGTGCTTCACGCGACGCCGGTGGAAGCGCCGGAATCTGTGGACAAGAATCAGCGGAAGAAGCAGCCCACCGCGGCGGAGCTGAAACCGGGTCAGTTTTGCTGGGGCACGGGCCGTCGGAAGAAATCCATCGCCCGCGTGCGGCTTCGTCCGGGCAGCGGCAAGATCACCGTCAACGAGCGTGAGTTGACGAACTATTTTCCGAACGTTCAGGCGCAGTCGGCGGTGCTGGCTCCCCTGACCGCCACAAAGAGCGAAGGCCGGTATGATGTGTTCATCGATGTCGAAGGCGGCGGGCTAACCGGTCAGGCCGGCGCGGCGAAACTGGGCATTGCCCGGGCGCTGACGGCGGCGGACCCGGACACCTACGGCACGCTGAAGAACACCGGGTATCTGACGCGCGACAGCCGCATGAAGGAACGCAAGAAATACGGCCGCCGCGGCGCTCGCCGGAGATTCCAGTTCTCCAAGCGTTAAACGCAGATCCGCAACAGAAAACCCAAGGCTCCTGTCATGCCGGATCAGGGGCCTTTTTCTTTTACTCGTATTTTTGCAAACTCGCCGCAGGTCGGCAATGGGTTGTATGATTTTGCCGCATTGCCGGCGGCATGGATAACAGGTTCCTGTCGAGGTTTAACCTATGGTACGCGTAGCGATTATCGGAGCGACGGGGTACACGGCCAGCGAATCGTTGAACATTCTGCTTCGCCATCCCGAGGCGAAGGTGACGTATCTGACAGCGCTGCCGGAGGAGTGTGGGCCCATCGCGGATATTTTTCCGGCGTTTCGGGGCAGGCTGGATCTGCCGGTGGAGCCGGTGAATCTGGACAAGCTCTCGGAGACGGCGGATGTAGCGCTGGGGTGCCTGCCTCACAAGGTGGCGATGGATTTTGTGCCCAAGCTGCTCTCGGCAGGCGTGAAGGTGGTGGATTTCAGCGCGGATTACCGGCTGCACGACGTCAAGCTCTACGAAGAGATTTACAAGGTAAAACATTCCGATCCGGACAATATCCGCAAGGCGCCGTTCGGCCTGCCGGAGCTGTTCCGCAAGAACATCCCCGGCGCGAAGCTGGTGGCCAATCCCGGATGCTACCCGACGGCGGCGTCGCTGGGGCTGGCGCCTTTGCTGAAGGAAAAGCTCATCGCGCCAGACGATATCGTGGTCAACGCGGTTTCGGGCGTCAGCGGAGCGGGGCGCAAGGCGGCGCTGGCGTTTCATTTCCCGGAGATGAACGACAATCTGTTCGCCTACGCGGTGGGAACGCACCGGCATCAGCCGGAAATCGACCAGATCCTCACGGAATTCAGCGGGACGGCGGCAAAGGTCCTGTTCCAGCCTCACGTAGTATGCATGGACCGGGGGATCGCGGAAAGCATCTATTGCCGGCCTACACGGACGGTGAAGGCGGCGGAGCTGCTGGATTTGTACCGGTCGTTTTACGTCAAGGAGCCTTTTGTGCGGGTTTTGACCAAGCCGCCGGCGACCAAAAACGTCAGCTATACGAATTTCTGCGATGTGTTCCCGACGCTCGTGGGCGGGAAGATCGCCGTATTTTCGGCGATTGACAACCTGATCAAAGGCGCCGCGGGCCAGGCGATTCAGAATATGAATATCATCTGCGGGCTGCCGGAAACCATGGGGCTTCTATAAAACTCGGAGAGACAACATGAAAAATCAAATGGTCACAGCGCCCAAAGGATTTCGGGCGTCTGCGGTTCGGGCGGGGATCAAAAGAAGCGGCAATCTGGACCTGGGGCTGATCGTGGCGGATGCCCCCTGCAGCGCGGCGGCTGTGTTCACCACCAATAAAGTGGTCGGCGCCGCGGTGGAAGTGAGCCGCCGGCACGTGCGGAAGGGCAAGGTGCAGGCCGTGTTTGTCAATGCCGGCAACGCGAACACCTGCACGGGTAAGCGGGGACTGAAAGACGCGAAGGCCATTTGCAAAGAAGTGGGCAGGCTGATAAACGCCCGCGCCGAACAGGTGCTGGTCTGCTCCACGGGGATCATCGGGCATTTTCTGCCGATGGACAAAATCACTTCGGGCATCACTGCCGCGGCGAAAGAACTGGATTACAGCCAAAAAGCCGGGCGGAATTTCGCCAAGGCAATCATGACCACAGACCTGAAAATGAAAATTTCCTACCGGGAATTGAAACTGGGTAAGACTACCGTTCGCATCGCGGGCACCTGCAAGGGAAGCGGGATGATCGCGCCGAACATGGCGACGATGCTGGCGTTTTTAACCACCGACGCGGCGATCCAAACGCCTCTCCTGCAGCGGGCATTCCGCAAAGCCGTCTATGCAACCTTCAACAAGGTCAGCGTGGATACCCACACCAGCACCAGCGATACGGCGATCATCATGGCATCCGGTGCGGCGGGGAATAAAACCATCGACAAGACCGGCAGGGATTACACGGCGTTCGAGGCGGCGCTGCATGCGGTGTGCGACGACCTGGCCAGGCAGATCGCGGCGGATGGCGAAGGCGCCACCTGCGCGGTCACGCTTCGCGTAAAGGGCGCCGCCTGCGCCAGGGAAGCGCGACAGGCGGTGCGGGCGATCGCCGACAGCCCGCTCGTGCGGTGCGCATTTAACGGCGCGGACCCCAACTGGGGTCGCGTGGTCAGCGCAGTGGGATACAGCGGGGCGAAATTCGATGAGCAAAAAATGACGTGCAAAATCGCAGGCGTTACTGTGTTCCGCAAGGGGCAGCCTACGAATTTCGATCCCAAAACGCTTTCAAAAAAGATGAAGGCCAAGGCGTGGACCGTGGACGTCGATTTAGCCGTCGGCAAGCATGAGGATTTCTGCTACACCTGCGACCTCTCCCAGGGATACGTCACCATCAACGC
>CAZOTP010000322.1:0-3826 GCA_964582655.1 uncultured Pirellulales bacterium
CCCCCGGGGGGGGCTGGGGGGGGGGATGGTGTGCCTGGACGGCATGGGCAGTCTCTCGCAGGTTTCGGTGCGCCATCATCTGGACTTTTTTTCCGAGCCGCTGTTTTTTGGCGCGATCTGCGTGAAAGGCCGGGAGAATGGAGCGAAACTGCTGGAAGGACAAGTGCCCGGAAGAAGGATTTTCGGAAAGCCCGATGCAGCAAGAGGATTGAGGCAGAGCAATATCGGATTGCCCCGCTTTGAAAAGGCGGAGTTTACCGCACGGTTTCCCTTTGCAACTGTGAAGCTCCAGGATTCGGATATTCCCCTGGAGATTGAAGTAACCGGCTGGAGTCCCTTTACACCCGGCGATGCGGATTCCTCCAGCCTGCCCGTGGGTGCACTGGAATATCGTTTTTCGAATCCGGCTGCAACGGCAGTCGAAGCGGTATTTTCGTTTCATGCGGAAAATTTCATGAAGACCGCCGAGAAAGGCAGCAAAATCCTTCCCATTCAAAACGGATTTCTCCTCTGGCAGGATTCCACCGAGTTCAAACCGCAGGACCAAGGCGGGTTCGCGATATTTGTGGATGACGATCAAGCGGTTATCGATCACAGCTGGTTCAAAGGCGATCGGTGGCACATGGCCATGGTCTGACAGAATATCCGGGAAGGCCGGCTGCTTGCCAATCCCCCTCAAAATTCGCCCGCGTCGGGTGCTTCCCTCTTTGTTCCGTTAACTCTCAAACCCGGTGAGCAGAAAACGATTCGCGTGATGTTCGCCTGGTACGTGCCTCACAGCGGCTTGTTCAGCGCACGCTACCCTCTGGCGGTATCCGCCGCGGATTGCTCCGCCGAATGTTCCTCTTCCTGTGAGGGAGGGAGCAGTTATGTTCCCTGGTACGCGGGAAAATTTGCCGGCATCCGGGAAGTGTCCCAGTACTGGCGAGCCAATTATGACAGTCTCCGGCAGCGAAGTGAATGGTTCCGCGAGGCGTTTTATCGTTCCACTCTGCCGCCGGAAGTGCTGGAAGCCGTCGGAGCGAATCTGACGATTTTAAAATCGCCGACAATATTGCGGCAAAAAGATGGACGGCTGTGGTGCTGGGAGGGCTGCCGGGACGACAGCGGCTGCTGCCCTGGTTCCTGCACCCACGTATGGAATTATGCCCAGGCGATGTGCCACCTCTTTCCTGATCTGGAGCGGGGAATGCGCGATACGGAGTATTTTATCTGTCAGGATGAGAAGGGGCACCAGACGCACCGGGCCAGCCTGCCGATTCAGGCCGTCAGCCATGATTGCCTGGCGGTCGCCGACGGACAGTTGGGAGGCATTCTGAAAGTCTATCGCGAATGGCGGATCAGCGGCGATACCGACTGGCTGCGGCGATACTGGCCCCGAGTGAAACAAAGCCTGGATTATTGCATCGCAACATGGGATCCCCGCGGGCGCGGCGTACTGGAGGAACCGCATCACAATACCTACGATATCGAATTCTGGGGGCCGAATTCGATGTGCTCCAGTTTTTATCTGGCGGCATTCACCGCGGCTATCGAGATGGGAACAGTGATGAATGACGATGTCTCGCGGTATCGGGACCTGCTCGCCAAAGGCAGACAGGTTCTGGAAACGGAATTATACAATGGGGAATATTTTTATCAGAAGGTTCAGTCGGAGGCCCTGAACGCGAAGTTCGAACCGCTGAAGCAAACCGAAAGCGGCCCAGGGTATGGGGATATTTCAGCACAAATAAACCGACAGGGCCCCCGCTTTCAGTATGGCACAGGCTGTCTGGCCGACGGAGTGGTCGGATTTTGGCTGGCGCAAATGTGCGGACTGGATCGGGAAATTGTGGATGCGGGCAAGATTCGCAGCCATCTGGCGGCGGTGTATCGATACAACATGAAGCATGATCTGTCCGATTTTGCCAATCCGCAGCGTCCCAATTATGCCCTTGGAACGGAAGGCGGGCTTCTGATTTGCACCTGGCCCAGAGGCGATGCTTCGATTATCCCCTTCAATTACAGCAACGAAGTTTTTACCGGTGTGGAATATTATGTCGCAGGCTTCATGATCTCCCAGGGCATGGTAAAGGAGGGACTGGACATCGTCCGCACAGCACGGGATCGTTATGATGGTCGCGTGCGGAATCCATTCGATGAATATGAATGCGGGCACTGGTACGGGCGTGCGCTGAGCAGTTACGGACTTCTTCAGTCGCTCACCGGTGTGCGTTATGACGCCGTGGATAAAACGCTCTACATCGATTCCCGAATCGGCGATGACTTCACTACATTTCTTGCCACGGCAACCGGTTTCGGCAATGTTGGATTGAAACAAGGCAAACCGTTTGTGAATATGACCAGCGGATCCCTGGATGTACAATCAGCGGTAGTCTCAGGACGTAAAATGGAGCTTCTCAAATAATGTCAGGGCTGAGGGATTATCAGCGGCGAGGATACAATCAGTCCGCGACAATCCTTGAGATTCAGGAAGCAGGCTTTTGTATCCGGCGGCAGAGGAGCGGAGATTTTCCATGCGTTTGGATCGATGCTCGCAGGAGAGCTTTTCCACTGGCATGTAATCCAGTCTGATGTATCCGCTGTGGAATATAATTCCGCCGATTCCAGTGGCAGCACCGAGTGAAACGTCGCCCAGACTTCGTTATTGGATAATCCGCTGTGAATGATACGGGCCAGGGGTGCAGATTGTCTGGCAAAACTGTCTGCATACGCATAGATTTCCTGAGGTTTCCATCCATCCGGATGGCTGTGCCCCAGACCCGGGATAATGGACAGATTTTTCGGTTCTCCGGCGGTCGCGAATGTTCGACTGTGAATGGAAAGTGGGTAGTACTTATCATTGTTTCCGTTGATCCACAGCGTGGGGATGTGAATACTGGCAACAAAGTTGGAAGGATCAAACGTTTGCATCCATCTCTCTGTATCGGCAGGGGGATGCTGGTTAAAAATGGCTTTCCAGCTCGGTCCTTCCGAGATATATCCGCATCCATACACGGGGACGGCAAACTCAAACCGGTTGTCCACGGAAGCCGCGATGGAGGTGAGGAAACCGCCCCAGGAAATCCCCGTCAGCCCTATGTGCCCGGCATCCACTTCTGGGAACGAACGGATCAGTGAATGAGCCAGAATAACATCCGCCACCGCGTGATAGACCCAGTGATCCCGCGGATTATCGATTTCCACAATCAGCGGATCATTTTTAAGAGGTCCTGCCCATTCATGGACCGGCCGGCCTTTCTCTGCAAAATCGTTATGAGGTATTTTCGGATTGACCGGCATGGTCCCCCTCACATCCATCGCAATGGCCGCATACCCCCGCTGATTCCACAGTTGCACCCATTCCAGAAACGCCGTCCCGCCGCCCCCGTGCACCAAGACCATCGCCGGGACTTTCTTTCCCGGTTCTGTTTTTGGCACTCCATACCACGCGAAAACCCGCGTTGCCTTCCCCTGATAAGGGAGGGCTTCATAAAACAAAGGTTTTGCCGCATCTGAAGGGTAGTCCGCCACCGGGTATGTCTGCGGGGGCCGGCTCAGAACCGTCATATCCCAATTCAAAACCTTATCCGCTCCATACAGCCAGGCAGACAGCCCACAAATCAGAAGCCAAAGTTTTGCCAAAATTTTCCTGTCAAGCAGGCCAAAAATATGTTTCATAAACTTCTCCGGTAGTTGTATTATGTTTTTATAGCATTTTAGACCGTATGGTACAAGAGTAAGCTGAAAAGAAAGCGAGACCGATATGGAACGAGAATCCTTGGATCGGCGAGAGTTTTTGAGGATCGGAACCGCGGCAAGCGCCGTTGCGATGGCGGGGGGGGTG
>CAZOTP010000323.1:0-444 GCA_964582655.1 uncultured Pirellulales bacterium
TGACTATCCAGGACATTACGGACCGCGCCAACCTGGGGCGGGCGACGTTTTATCCGACGATGGAGAACGGGCAGGTTCAGCTCGTCAGCGCGGTGATACCGTCGGGGGACGGGAAGATGCAGTTTGACCAGGTGAAGGTGGATTTGCGGCAGGACGGGGGTCAGGTGGTGTGCCGGGATGCGCACTGGATGCTGGATGCGATTACGATCAATCCGAAGCTGCGGGAGGGATTTCTGGGGCGGATCAATCCCTTGTTCAAGGTGACGCAGGCGAAGGGGGTGGTTTCGATGCAATTGGAGCGGCTGAGTTATCCGCTGGATTCCCAAAAGGTGAACGAGGCGACGGGCAAGGGGCGGCTGAATTTCAATTCGCTGCAGCTTCAGTCGAGCGGGCTGCTGGCGGAGATCCTCAAGCTGGGGCAACTGGGGGGGAGTGATTCGGCAT
>CAZOTP010000323.1:454-3814 GCA_964582655.1 uncultured Pirellulales bacterium
CCCCCCCCCCCCCCCCGCGCCCGCCGGGCGCCGCCCCCCCCCCCCGCCCCCCGCGCGGGGCCGGAAGCGGAATGGCACGTGGGCCGCGCGGACGGCGTAGATTTTGTGATCGAGAACGGGAAGGTGAAGTACGACAATTTCAAACTCTATTTTACCGGCGGGCTGGAGCTGAATTTTCACGGATCAGTGGGTCTGGCGGACGATTCGATGGATTTGTACGTGGGAGTGCCTCTGCAGGCGCCGCTTTTGAAGGAGCTTGGGATTTTGAATATGCTGGGCGAGCGGGCATCGCTGCTGTCGGATACGCGGATCGATATTCCGCTGGCGGGGTCGTCGAAGGCGCCGAAGCTGAATCTGGCAGGTGTCAATGTGCAGGAAATCCTGAAGAAATCGGGGCAAAAGGTACTGGAATCGCCGGGATCGATACTGGATTCCATTTTGAAGCCTAAGCCGACGGAAACGAAGCCGGCTGTGCCACAGGGCCCAAGTGCGCCGCAGACAGCGCCTCCCTCGCAGACTTCGCCTCGGAGCCAGAGCGCACCGACGAGTCCCTCTCCGGCATCGCCCGCTCCACAGGAACCCGCCCCGGCGGCTCCCGCTGTGCCTACGGAACCGGCCCCTGCGCAGCCTGGGGCATCGACGGAGCCTGGGACGCCTGCGGCACCTGCGCCGCCTGCCGCGCCAGCGGCTCCGGAAGTCAAACCCGCAGAACCGACGGAGGAGCAGCCCAAGACAGAGGCGCCGAAAGACAAGCGGAGTGAATCGAAGCGAAAATCAACCCGTAAGAAGGATCGATAAATGGTATGAAAATTCTGGATCGTTTGACCCAATCGGTGGAACAACTGCTGGCGTCCCCCAGCGAGGAACTGGGTCGGTGGGCGCGGTTTCTGCGGTTTCAGGTTCGGCTGTGGCGGTTCTGCATTCGTCATCTGAGCCAGCACAATGCGATGGCGATGAGCGCAGCGCTATCGTTCCGGACGATTTTTACGATGGTGCCGGTTCTGGTGCTGGCGCTGCTGGTGATGAAGAGTTTTACGGATGTGGAGCGGAGCCGGGAGGTGTTCCGGCAGTTTCTGGACCGTGCGGGGATCAGCGAGATTAATGTCGTCTATGAAGAGGGCGGGGAGGAAACGGCCGCTGCGCAATCCGAGGAAGCGAAAAATCGCCAGATCAGCGCGGCGGACAAGATCGAGGAAATGGTCCGGCAGGTGGAAAGCAAGCTGACGTTCGGGCGGATCGGGCCGGTGGGGATTGCGCTTCTGGTATGGACGGCGATTACGCTGTTGACGACGGTGGAGCGATTTTTGAACCGCATCTACGGGGCGGTCAGGCCCCGGAGCGTGGGGAAGAATATTATTATTTACTGGTCGCTTTTGACGCTGGGCCCGATGGTGCTGGTGTTTGTGGGGTACCTGAGCCGGCGGGCGAACCGGGTGATCGAGGAGTCGTGGCTGCTGCACTGGCTGATCCATGTTGTGGGGGTGATCGGGCCGGTGATCGTGGGGATCGTGTTTCTGGCGGTGGTCTATAAGCTGATTCCCAACACGCGGGTGAGTTTCCAGTCGGCGCTGATCGGGGCGGGGATTGCGGTGCCGAGCTGGTTTGTCGCGAAGTGGCTGTTTGGACTGTATGTCCAACTGGTGGGAGCGAAAAGTCTGTACGGGGCGATGGGGATTCTGCCGATTTTCCTGATGTATATCAATCTGTCGTGGTGGATTTTTCTATTCGGGGCGGAATTTTCGATGACGGTGGTGAACCTGCGCCGGCTGGAGCTGGCGGAGCGTGCGTCGGGGATGGTGATTCGTCCATCGGATCTGCTGGCGGCGGCGCTGGCGGCGGCGGGGCGCTACGCGGCCGGCGGCGGGCCGGTGGCGCTGTCCCGGATTGCCGACGATTTGAAACTTCCGGAGGATATCGTCCAGAAGCTGGTGTTGCGTCTGGAGGAGAACGGCGTACTTTGCCCGGTGGAGGGGCATTCGCAGCCGGCGTATGTTCCGGCGCGGCCGGCGGAGCGGATCGGCGTGCTGGATGTGATGGAATTGAATTCCCGAACCATTTCCGTTTTGCAGGACCGCGTAAGCGGAGCTCTTCAGCAGAGTTTAACGATGATCTCGAACCAGGCGCATTCGGCGCTGGGGGAGCTGACCCTGGCGGATGCCTTGAAACACTCTGGCCATCTGGACATGAAGAAAGGATAATCCCATGAAACGAAACACATCGATTTTCGGTTTATTTCTGCTGTCGCTGTTGGTTCTGGCGTCGTGCTCGAGCGTTCCGATCACGGGCCGCAAGCAGTTCAACGTGGTTCCCGATTCGTTCATGACGTCGATGAGCTACCAGCAGTACAGCGAATTCATTTCGCAGAACAAGCTCAGCACGGACAAGGGGAACACGGAGATGGTCCGGCGGGTGGGGGTGCGGATTCAGAAGGCGGTGGAGGAGTACTGCGCCCAGAACGAAATTTCGCTGAAGAATTACAAGTGGGAATTCAATCTGGTGGAGGACGACACCGTCAACGCGTGGTGCATGCCGGGGGGGAAGGTGGTAGTCTATACGGGACTGCTGCCGGTGGCGAAAAACGACGGCGGGCTGGCGGTGGTGATGGGGCATGAGATCGCCCCTGCGATTGCCAAGCACGGCAGCGAGCGGTTCAGCCAGTCGCGGATGGTGCAGCTTGGGGGGCTGGCGGCGGCGGCGGCGCAGGCGGCGCCGCCGGCGCTGACGAAGGAGGTTTTCATGAAGGCGTACGGGGCGGGAACGCAGTACGGGGTGCTGCTGCCCTACAGCCGGACGCATGAAAACGAGGCGGACCACCTGGGGCTGGTTTTCATGGCGATGGCGGGATACGATCCGCACGAGGCGGTGGATTTCTGGAAGCGGATGTCGGCGCTGAAGGGAGGGTCGGCGCCGCCGGAGATTTTGAGCACACATCCGTCGGATGAAAAGCGCATTGCGAACATTCAAGCGCTGATCCCGGAGGCGATGAAGTATTACAAGCCGGTAAAATAATGGAAGGATGAAAGGTGCGGAGGCTTCCGCCTTCGTACGGTGTGCTTCGGACGGACAGGCCGCCTCAAGGTGTGAAAGGTGTGAAAAGTTGAGATCGCCTCGCTGCGCTCGCGATGACAAAGCGCTGGCGTCGGCAAGCCGCATTTTCAAGAGGGGCTATTGTTTTGGAAGCACAGGGTGGATGTACGGTTGAGATCGCTTTGTCGGCCTATGGCCTCCGCGCGATGACAAAGGCGTTTGCGATACCGGCGGAGGTATTTGTTTGGTGTGCGGGAGCATCCTTGTCATACGGGTGATGAAGGGGGGGATCTGTCGAACCGCTGACGGGTTGGGGTAATTCATCTTGTTTTT
>CAZOTP010000324.1:0-3806 GCA_964582655.1 uncultured Pirellulales bacterium
GTTGGTCCCCCCATGCTGGCTGCCTTCCAGGGTGAGAGTCCCGGCATACAAATTAAACCCGCCTTTGCTCCCCGCGGCCATGTCCACAAAAAGACTGCCATGAACCAAGTGATCTCCGTCAAATTGAACGAATTCTCCGTATCCCCCCTTGCCCACGTATTCGTCCCCCATCACTTCCAAAGAACTGGGGACGCCATCCAGGGTAAACAAACCCGCCCCATTCGTCTGTTCTCCCACCACCAGATTCCCTCCCACGGTATGCGTCGTTTCGGATCCCTGATACAAACTGCCTCTGCCGTTCACCCCAATCACTTCATCCCCGTTTACCGTCAGGCTGCTTCCGTACATCTCATAATTGCCGGCGCTGCCCTCGAAATAGCCCACCGCCAGAAGCCCGTTGGCGGTATGAGATCCCCCCCATTGCATAAAATCGCCGGTTCCGACCAGTCCGATGTATTCCAATTCCGCGTATAAATCCCCGCCGGTCATCTCGTAGCGGCCATAGCCGGACAATCCCCCCAGATACAGCGTCCCCGCGACGGTGTGCATGCCGCCATTTTGATAGAAATTCCCGGTCCCCTCCGAACCGATGGTTTCGTTGACGCCTACCCATATCGATCCGTCGTCGAGATGATATTCCCCGGTTCCTGTCATCCAGGCCCCCAGCGCCAGATGATCGTTGACGCTAAGCGATCCTCCGTTTTGATAATAATAACCATAATGGTACATTCCAACATCCATATGATTGGAGGTCAGAGAAAAATCATCCTGCTGCACCGACATCCCCGTTGAAAACTCATCCACCGCGTCAATCTTCAAATACTCCAGAAACGGATCGGTGCCGGTATCAAACAGTACCGTAAAACTGCCCCCTAACGCGTCCTGATGAATATATACGCTGTCTCCGGCCCCCGGCAGTCCGGGATTGCCGTCGGGGTCCTGCCAGTTTCCGCTCTCGCTCCAACTGTCATTCACAGTGCCCTGCCAGGTCCAATCCACCGCCCGGCCCATCGAGGAAAAGCCCGCCAGCGCCAGAACCGTCAATACAACCATCTCTCTCGTTCTCATCGTTCTCTCCATCAATATCAAATTCTCTCGTCTCGTCAAACCGTGGTTCCCCTTCCCGCACCTTGCTTTTTCGGAACCTATTTCCTCTTCCTCCGCGAAAACAACACCAGCGCCCCGGCGCCCAGGATCGCCGCCGTCAGGGGCTCCGGAGCGATCGTCGCCCCCATCGCCGCAGGTTCCAGCCCCCCCTGCGCCTGGCACAGCGCCACCGCCGCCATTAGCATCATCATACTCACCATTACCAGCGTCATTCGCCTACTCATGTCTCGCACCTCCAACACAGCAAAGGGCCAAAATCATCCCTGAAACAATATCAAATCCATAAAAAAACCGGGCGCAGAGATACTCATAAAGTCTCTCTCTAGCCCGGTTTTCAATGCAAACAAGCTCTACCTAAAAATACATTGTATGGGAGGATGTGCCTTCTAGACCCGTCTCTCTCCGAGTCTCTCGCCTCTGCCCATACCTATAAGCAATATATCCCAAGGACCGCCCGAAGTCAAGAGTTTTCTGGATTTTCCGGATAAATTATAGGTCCCGCCTTCATCCATACAAGTCCTTGATATTCAATAACTAAGAATAACGGTTGGGAGGAGGGCCTGAATGGCATGCAATTTTTTTATGCTTTTTTTCAAATCCGTTTGTCTGTCCCCGCATTTTTCCGGCCATCCGCTTGAATCCGTCGAAGGGGTCTGACTAGAATTCTTCACAAAGGATGGGAGCGAACTTTTGGCTCAATAGCCATGAGGACTATATGAAACGTATTCATATTCTTTTCGCCGTTCCGTTCGTATTCCTGCTGGCTTCCGCGTCGTCCGCGGTTTACGCCCTTGCGGCGGGCCAGATCGACACTTTCGAAGATGGCACCACGCAGGGCTGGGTGGTCGCCCTGTTCGGAGCCGAGCATCCAGACCCGCCCGTGAATACTCCCACCGGAGGCCCCGCCGGCGCGGATGACAATTTCCTGCAGCTTACCGCTGTCGGCGGCTCGGGAGCCGGAAATCGACTCGCCGTCATTAATCTCACTCAGTGGACAGGCGATTTTCTCGCGGCAAACATCACCGGCATCCGAATGGATTGCATGAACACCGGAAGTACCGATTTGTCGCTGCGATTGTATTTTGCCGACCCGCAAGGCGGACCGCCGGAAAATTCCGCCCTTTCCACGTTGGCCCTTTCCCTGCCGGCCGGCGGAGGATGGGTGTCCCTGGATTTCCCGATTGGAATTTCCGATCTGACCGCCGGCGAGGGCACCGTTTCCGCCGCCCTGACCGGCGCGACCGAAATGCGGCTCTATCACAGTCCGACCGCGGAATTTCCAGGACCGCCGATTGTCGCGAGCCTGGGCGTCGATAACATTCTGGCCATTCCCGAACCGTCTGCGATCATCCTTCTCGGCCTCGGCGGAATGCTGCTGTTTCGACCCATCCGCAAAATCCGGTAATATCACCGATCCGTTTCTCCATCCTCTTTCGCTTCCCGGTTGCCGCGCGGAGCGCTCCGCGATCCGAAGGAGAGGACGCCTGTCTCGGGAAAATCCTCTTTTCTCTTTCTTGTCCATGCTTTATGCTGTCGCCCGGATTGCCGGACAAAACCTTTGCTCCAATCCCGGATTTCCGGGAAACGGTTTGGTCGCCGGAATGGAATTCCGATCCAGGAAAGGAAACACGATGCAGAAGGAAAAACCGGTCGCTCTGATTACCGGAGCCTCTTCGGGATTTGGTCTGGAAACAGGCCGGGAACTGCTCCGGCGCGGCTGGCGGGTCTTCGGCACCAGCCGGAAAAAACTCCTCTCCGCGGTCCCCGGCATGGAAATGCTCGAACTGGATGTCCGCTGTGAAGAATCGGTTCAGCGTGCCGTTTCCGCCCTGCTTGCCGCCGCCGGCCGCATCGACGCCCTGGTCAACAACGCCGGATATGTGCTCAACGGATTCGCGGAAGAAGCCTCCCTCGATCAGGTCCGGCAGATTTTGGACACCAATTTCCTCGGCGCCGTCCGCCTGATCAACGCCATCCTTCCCGCCATGCGAACGAGGCGATCCGGAAAAATCATCAACGTTACCAGCATCGCAGGCCGTGCCGGAGTGGTCTATCGCAGCTTCTATGCCGCCTCCAAATTCGCGATGGAAGGCTACAGCGAATCCCTTCGCTACGAACTGCTTCCCTTTGGAATCCACGTCAGCATCGTGGAGCCGGGGTTTTTCCGCACGCATCTCGATGCCGCCAGCGAAGAGGCGCAGAACCGCATTGCCGATTACGATCCCATCCGTGAAAAACCCAAAACCCATTTTACCCGAGGCGTCCGCAAAGGAGGCAACCCCGCCCGCGTCGGCCGTCTCATCGCCCGCATCGCCGAATCGAACCGCCCCGCCCTCCGCTATCGCATCGGAACCGACGCCGTCTGGCTGCCCCTGGCGCGAACGGGTTTCCCCGAATCGCTCTATGCGCAAGGCGTCCGCCGCATGTTCCAGCTCGATCCGGAAAAAATCGCGAATCCTTCCGCCCCCTAAAATCCGATCTTCCGCTGCCGCTCGGTCGCCTGCTGAAGAATCTGCTTCTCCTTCTTCGTCAGGCTGTGAATCCCCTCGTCATGCACTTTCGCCAGAATCCGGTCCACTTCAAACTGAAGCTGCTGCAGATCCTGCTCCGCGTGCGTTCGTTTCTTGCGCGACAGCCAGACTTCTCCCTTTCGTCCCAGCGGAATCGCCTGGATCCAGACATACGCCGCCGCCATCCCC
>CAZOTP010000325.1:0-3779 GCA_964582655.1 uncultured Pirellulales bacterium
TTGTATTCTGGACCGGCGCGATCCTGAACGTTATTTTTGGGTGTCTCTATTACCGGTTCGACGGATTGGGATTTCCAACTGTTTTGCCGGTTATGCTGGCCGGCGGATTGATCGGGATGGCGTATTATCTGGGCACTGTGATCTTTCTTATTTTGGACAAGAAGATCTTATTGTTCTGTTTTGGTTTCTTTATTATCGTCGGCAATTTATTCCTTTTGATTCGGGATGAAGTATGTTCTGTCGTGCAATTTGTTACGGTTTCTCACTCCGGAATGGTCGTTCTTTTCGGTCTGGCGATGTGCGTCTGGGCATGGCGGAAGCTGGGGCGGGCGGAACTCTCCCGAACGTTTTTCGGCAAACAGGAAATGTGGATTTCCGATGCCTGGAACTGGAGAAAGATGGACGCCATCCAGCAATCGAACATTCTTCGGAAATTGAAGCCGGGGAAAGAGCGATCTCTGGAACGACTTCATGCGTATTTTCTGGATCGGATGGAGCGTCGTGATTTTTCCAGCGCAGGGCGTTATGCGTGGGGTACAATCTATCTGCTGTCGGGGAAACATGTATGGCTCCGGCCATCCCAATTTTCTCTGAGCCTGCTCACCGTGCTGGCAATGGCATGTTGTTATGCGGGCGATCTTGGCACACGGATTTTGTATGTTTTGCTTGCTTCCCTATTCCTTCCTGGAAGTTCCGTTGATCTTCGGCCTGTTCGAAGCCTGCTTCTGCCGGCGGGCCGAAGGGAGATCTTCCGGACGACGATTCTTGTAACGGTACTGGCCACACTGGGCGGGGCGGTGGTAATTTTTTTGTGGTTTCTGCTGTCGCTGGTTCTGCATCGCTGCCTGCCTGCCTTTACCATTCTGAACTATCACCTTGATTTTCGAAAATTTCCGATGGGCATTTTCTATTTGTACCTGTTTCTGATGCCGCTTCCACTTTATGCCGCGATATCCAGCCAACGGAAACGGTGGGGCCATATTATGTTTTTCCTCTATTGTATTTTGATGTTTCTTTTCAATTTTTCAGATTTTCCGGGGATGCAAGTCGCGGGATTTCTGAAAGCCTGGATGAGTGCGCCATGGATGGGGGATTCTGGCGGCTGAATGGGGCTGTTTTGTGATTCTATTGCGACATCTTTGCATGAGACGAACCTTGCTTCATTCGGGTCCATAGTCTGATGAAGACAGCGGTCCCCCTACCGATTGAGGGGAAGGGACTGGAAGCGAACTTGACGGGGTATGGATTTTCTGCGAGACTAGGGAGAGGGGATGCGCTATGGGCCGGATGCGGCAAACCCGGGGCCCGACGGTGTATCCCAAGAGCGATCCTGTCGTCGGGGGGCATAAGCGGGCAAGGCCCCGTGGGAAATGTCAGATACAACATGAATTTCGTTTTCAAAGTTTTATAACCGCTTCTGGAAAGGAAATGATGGCCATGAATATCTGTCGGATAATCATGAAACCGCTGATTTCTTCAATCCTGGTGTTTAACGGGATACTCTCTGGGCCCTTTGCCCGGGCTGAAAATACGGATTGGCTTATCGCATCCTCTCCGGGTCCCGTCCAACTGGAAAACATGGAAGACGGCCGGCTGGTATTTTCGAATGGCATACTCCGGCGGACGTTCTGCACCGCACCGGATTTCGCCACCATCGATCTGGAAAACCTCAGCAGCCATCGCCGGATTCTCCGCGGAGTAAAACCGGAAGCTCTATTGGAGATAGACGGCGTTTCCTACGCCGTGGGCGGGCTGTCGGGTCAGGAAGAATACGGATTTTTTTTGCCGGACTGGCTGAAGAACCTGCAGGCCGATCCCCAGGCTTTTCATTTCAAGACATTCGAAGTCGGCGAGGTGAAAGAACGGTTCGGCTGGAAGCGGAAGCGGCATTCGGCGAATCTGCCCTGGCCGGTTCCGGGCAAGGAACTCGTCCTGACATTTACACCGCCGGATTCCCTGGCGAAACACTGCGCCGGTCTGGAAATCCGCGTGCATTACGAGCTATATCAGGGCCTTCCGGTCATGGGCAAATGGATTTCCGTTCATAACGGGTCCTGGAAAACCGTGACGGTGGATCAGGTTCAAACGGAGATTCTGGCCGTCGCGGATGAATGCGAAGCGTCCCGGCTGGAGTTTCTCTGCGATGAAAACAACGCCCGCGCCCGATGGCAGGAGGATGAACAGTATCTTACGCATATTCACATGAAGGGAAACCGGCTGGAGGTCCGTTGCGGCACGGATCGCGGACCCGCCGCCGCCATTGAACCAGGCCGTGAGTATGCATCGTTTCGCAGCTATGCGATTCTGCATGACAGCGACGATCGCGAGCGCCGAGGTTTGACGGTGCGGCGGTTTTACCGGGCACTCGCCCCGTGGATCACGGAGAATCCGATCATGATGCACGTGCTCGGACATGACCGCAACACAGTCCGTGCGGCGGTCGATCAGTGCGCGGAGGTCGGTTTTGAAATGGCCATCATCACGTTCTGGAGCGGTTTTCAGCAGGAGAGCGAAGACCCGGTCTATCTGCAGCGGATGAAAGAAGATTTCGAGTACGCCCATCAGAAGGGCGTCGAGATTGGCGGGTATGTGCTGATGTGCGCCTCGCGGGATGTGAATGAGGAGACCAATTGCATCGATCCGGCGACGGGCAAACCGGGCAGCCGATTCGGCCAGAGCGGCTGCCTGGCCAGCGCGTGGAGTGACGGCTTCTTTCAACGGGTGCGGCATTTTATGGATTTCACCGATCAGGACGTCATTGAGACCGACGGTCCCTATCACGGCGACTGGTGCGCCAGCAGCTCCCATACCTATCATCGCGGGCTGGACGATTCCTATCAGCAGCAGTTTCGCCGCTGCTCCGTCTTTTATCACCAGTGCCGAGAAAAAGGAATTTTTGTCAACGCTCCGGACGACTATATGCTTCAGGGATCGAACAAAACGGCCATGGGCTATCGCGAGGAAAACTGGAGCCTGCCGCGGAACCGCCAGATTCTGCTGGCCCGGCAAAATATTTACGATGCGACGTGGCGGAATCCCGTGACGATGGGGTGGATGTTTGTGCCGTTGACAGAGTATCACGGGGGCGGGGCGGCCGCGACGATCGAGCCACTCAGCGAACACCTCGACACCTATGAATGGCACCTGGCCCAGAACCTCGGCTGCGGCGTACAGGCCTGTTATCGCGGACCCAGGCTTTACGATACCGACCAGACAAAGGCCCTGGTTAAAAAATGGGTGGATTTTTATAAAAAATATCGCGATATCCTGGAATCGGACCTGATTCACGTCCGGCGGGCGGATGGCCGCGATATTGACTGCATGATGCACGTCAATCCGCTCTTGCCGACAAAAGGTTTGGCGATGGTGTTCAATCCGACAGACAGGAACATTACCAGAATGCTTGAACTGACGCTTTATTACACCGGCCTGACTGATACGGCCAGGATCCGCCGGGAGGAAAATCCGGCGGTTTCTTATTCCCTGAGCCGGGATCACAAGGTTACACTGTCTGTCGAGATGGATCCCCAAAGCATTACCTGGTTTGCAGTCGAATAAACATGAAGAACCTGACTGGAAATAACCGCGACGGACTGAAAAACTGGTTTTCCGAGCACGATGAACCGGGGTATCAAGCCTGTCAGGTTTTAAAATGGGTGCATCAGCGTCCGTGTCACGGGGTGGGACAAAATAATCAAACTGCCATGGGATAACGGCCATATTATGCAAAGGAGTCCGGGATGAAGATGCGGATTTTTATTTTGTGTGTATTCTTTTTG
>CAZOTP010000326.1:0-3771 GCA_964582655.1 uncultured Pirellulales bacterium
ACTCCGCGTTGTTCAGTACGTTCTCTGCCGGAAACAGCTCTTCCCGCGAAATCTTGATGTTGAACGCCTTTTCCAGCCGGAACACGATATCCAGAAAATCGATGCTCTCGGCGCCAAGGTCGCCCATCAGCGTGGCTTGCTCCGTCACCTCTTCTTCGTCCACCCCCAGCGCATCGACCAGCGTTTCGCGAACCTTGCCGTAAATTTCGTCCCGACTCATTGACATTTCGATTGTCTCCTTGAAGCCTTACAGCGCGCCCACCAGTTGGGCGCGACGTTTCATTTCCAGAATCAAGCGTTCATCCACGACGCGAAGATTCGCGTCGGTGTCCGACAGGTTAAAATGCCGAAGCTTCAGCCTCGCTTCCACCATCGGCTGATCCCCGATATGACCCTCCGCCAAAAACGAGCTGCTCTCCCGCTCGATCGTTTTGGCCGTCACCGACATCCGCAGCACGTTTCCCGGCTTGACAAAGCTCTTGTATTTCACGTTCCGCGCTTCCTGCAGGATGACCATGCTCTTGTCGAATCCGTTGGTGACCCGAACCAGCATCGCCGCCGTCTGCACCAGCGCTTCGATCATCATCACCCCGGGCAGAACCGGAAACGACGGAAAATGGTCCCCCAGGTACTCTTCCGCCAGCGAAAGAGCCTTCACCGCCTCCACCTTCTGTCCCGGTACCAGGTCCGTCACTTTGTCCAGCAATATAAATTTCACGAGCGTCTCGTTCTATCCGGTTTGGTCCTCGCACCGCGATACAGGGGAACTCCGCTGCATCCCGGCCACGAGGCGTATTGTAATCACTGCCGTTTTCTTTTCCAGTGATTTTTTGGGAAACGAACATCTGCAAGGGCGGCACGTTAGAAGGATTTCACCAGGCTTACCAGCCGCTCGATCCCCTGTCGGATATGCTCATTGTCCGTCGTATAGCTGATCCGGAAATGGCTGTCCTTTTCGGAGAACGCGCTTCCCGGAACCACTAGAACGTTGTTCTGGATGGCCTTCTTGACGAATTCCGTCCCGCTGCCCCCCGGCGCCTTCACAAACGCGTAAAAAGCCCCCGCCGGTTTGATCAGCTCGAAATGATCCTTCAATCCCTGATAAATCAGGTCCCGTTTCACCTTGTATTCCGCCACAATCTTGGAAACATCGCTGTTTAAAGAAGTTACAGCGGCCGCCTGAAACGGCGTCGGCGCGCACACAAACGTGTACTGTTGCAGCGTTGTCATGGCGTCGAGAATGTTTCCCAGATGACCGGGCGCCGCCGCGTAACCCAGCCGCCACCCCGGGGCCCCATAAATTTTCGAAAAGCCCCGCATCACAATCGAGTTCGTGTAAAACCGCGCCAGACTCTCCGCCGGGCCGTCAAAGCTCAATTCCCGGTAAATCTCGTCGGAAAACACAAGAATGCTGTGTTTTTTCAATACCGCCGCCAGGCTCGACAGTTCCGCCGCCGTATAGACTACACCCGTGGGATTCACCGGGCTGTTGAAAATCAGCAATTTGGTCTTGGCGGTAATCGCCGATTCCAGCTTTGCCGGCGTCAGCCGAAAATCCGGATACGTGTCGATATACACGCATTTCCCGCCCAGCAGATTCACCAGATGACGGTATTCCACGAAATACGGGTCCGGAATCAGCACCTCATCGCCCGGATTCACCGTCGCCATGATCGAAAGCGTCAGCGACCCGCTCGTGCCCGAGGTCACGATCAAGGAAACGCCATCCCACCCGAATTCCTTCCGGATCGCGTCCGTCAGCGCCTGCTGCAAAGGCGGATACCCCGCCGTCAGTGAATACCCGTTTTGTCCCTGCAAAATGGCCTCTACCGCCGCCTTCTTCATCTCCTCCGGCGGATCGTGAACCGGCGCGCCGATGCTGAAATTCACGGGATCCTTCATCGACGACGCCAGTTGCATCACCTTCCGAATCGCCGATGCGTCGATGCATCCGGTACGCTCTGCCAGGTAATTCACGGTTCCAGTCTCCTTGCGATACAGACGAATTCGCCGCTGCTTCCCCGAAGGAGAAACAACGGCAAATGCTCGTAATTCCGCGATAACTCCCGCTCCGGCCGTGCATTGCCGCGGCCGACGGAAGATGAACGCTTACTTCTTGGCCGGGGCCTTCGCCGCTCCACCGGCGGTTTTCGGCGCCGAAGCGGCGGCTGCGCCCGCGGCAGGAGCCGCTGCTCCCGCAGCGCCGGCGGCGGCCGGTGCGCCCTCGGCCGCTTCCTCTTTCTTCTTTTCTTTCTTGCCCGTGCTTAATTTCCGGTGCGCCACTTTCGGAAGACCGAATACCGATTCGCCTTCCTTCCAGATGCCTTCATCCATCAGCTTCGCCAGACGCTCATCGCGAGATAAAACATTGCGATGACGGGACAACGCGTTTTTGCACTTCAACGAACGATCTACCGACATTCCAAAACTCCTTACTAAGCCTAATGTACTTGTCGTATCTTCTCGATATTGATCCACCAAGCCGACTCAAACGTCTTCGCCTGGAAGATCGCAGCGCCTTTCTCGCGCTCACTGTTGTAACGCCGACCAAGCTCCACAACCGCGTCTTTCAGCTTCGATTGCTTCGCCTGCGTTATCGTTTCAAATGTCTGCACGCTATACAGCACGTACCGGTTGTCAAACTGTCCGATCTCCGCCGGAACGCCTTTCCGGGCGAAATACGCCTGCACCTGACCCAGCTCCCGCTGATTGGTGTGGCTGCAAATCACAAGGCTCAGCCCCTTCCGGGCGCTGACCGCTTCGCTCGCCGCCGGTTGGACGGCTTCCGCCGCCTTGGCTTTCACGGCCTGCTCCGGCAAAATGTCCGTGCGGGGCGCGCCTTGCCGAATTTCGTTCAGCTTCGCCGTGCTGGATACAGGCTCCGCAGTCTGAGCCACCGTCGCCTGGGCCGGGTCCGCCGCCACGGTGCGCCCTCGGCTTTGCCCCAGCCGGAAAACCAGCAATAATAAAACCAGCAAAACCGCGCCGGCGGCTATCGCAACCTTATAATTCACAACAACTTGCAGCCGGTTTCCCGGAATCCGGACAAACCATCCGGAATCCCTGGCTTGCCCCGTCTCCCCAGCGGCCCTGATGCGAGGCGCTCCCGCCGTCACGGCAGGGGGCCTGGGCGTAATCGCCGCCGCAGGGATCGGTGCCTTCGGTGCGGCAGCCGTCACCGCCGCGGCTGGCACAGGCGGTTTCATCGCCGGCGTCACTGGTTTTGCCGGTTCGACAGCCCCGGTACCGATAACCGAAGTCGCTGTGCTGACAGGACTTACGGACTTTAAGCCGTGAATCGTTACAGCCGACTCCGAATCGCTGCTTTCCTTTACGCGCCTGCGAAACAGCCACGCAAAAGGATTCTTCGTCTGCCCGCGCATCCACCCGGGGGTGGACAGCGAACCGTTTTCGTTCGGCTTTACGGTTCCTTTGCCAAGCAATTCAAACAGAGCCGGTTTGTATTTCTTCCCGCTCATGGCCGTAACCTGTTGTAAACTGGGGAATAGGGATTCGAACCCCAACTAACTGATCCAGAGTCAGTTGTGCTACCATTACACTATTCCCCAGTGCCAGCAGAGCATTATAATAAATATTTTCCCCTTGGCTAGGGGAAAGATCGAGATTTCAAAAATTGTCCAGAAATGCGGGTTAAAGTCAAGGATAGCTTCGCAGCCACTGCTGGCGTAGGGCCAGCAGGTCGGCGCTGTTGACCTTGCAGTCGCTGTTGATGTCGGCGGTGATCGCGGCATGGGCGGGGGTGATTTCCGC
>CAZOTP010000327.1:0-1378 GCA_964582655.1 uncultured Pirellulales bacterium
GCGGGAATCCCCCGAACGACATGACGATATGGAGTGAATATGCGGCTGAACAGCACAATATGTTGGATAAGGCGGGGTATGTTCCTCAGCAGGGCAGGGGGGGGGTGCAGCCTCGATGTCCCCGAAGGCCAGAATCCAGTCGGCTACTTGATTCGAAAAGCCCTTCCTGAGGACAAACCCTCCAAACAAAAACGCCTCCTCGAAAATCTCGGCAGTTCCGATCCCGATCTCCGGCGCGAAGCCATTCTCATTCTTCGCGATTCCAAAGCGGAAAACAGCAAAGCCACCTCCGAAATTCTCGCGATTCTCGCCCGCGGCGATTCCAGCGAGCAGGTCCGCGCCGAAGCCGTGAAAACCATCGCTCTGCGCGAACCCGACGAAACCGCCATGAAGGTTTTTAAGGAAACCGCCAAAGACTCCGCCAAACTCGTCCGATGGGAATCCGTCCTCGCCGTCGCCCAAAGAAACAATCCCGAAAGCATGGAGATCCTGCTGGACCGGCTTGCCAACGATCCCGATCCGGAAATCCGCTCCGAGGCAGCCGCAGGGCTGCATGCCTACCGGGACCGCAAGGTGTTTCGGGTATTGCTTACGGGTATGCAGGATTCCCATTTTTCGGTCAGCTATCAGTGCAAGCAGTCGCTGGAGACACTGACGGGGCAGAAATTCGCGTATAATATCCGGTTGTGGCAGGACTGGATTACCAACACCCCCGATCCCTTCGCTCCGCTCGTCTCGAATAAAAAATAAACCTCATTCCACCCCTGCCTTTGTGGGCAGGAATGGGCCGTTCGTCTGCCTGGGCGAAATATCTATCCCAGATTCCGCAGTGCATTCCGCACGGAAACCGCCAGACCTTCCATCGCCTCACGCGTATGTTCGTTCATCAGAGAAATGCGAAGCCGGCTTGTGCCCGGCGCCACGGCAGGGGGGCGAATCGCCGGTGCCCAGTACCCGTCTTTCCACAGCATTTCCGAGACCGCCTTGGTCTTTGTCGCCTCCCCGATTTGGATCGGTACGATATAGCTCTCCGATCCGCCGGTCTCCAGCCCCAGATCCCGGCACACCCCGTGAAAATACCGCACGTTCTCCCACAATTGATCCCGCCTCGCCGGATCCTCCTGAATCAGTTGCAGCGCCGCCCTCGCCGCCGAGCAGTGCACCGCCGGAATCCCCGTGCTGAAAATAAATCCTCTGGCGCGGTTGATGAGGTAGTTGCGGATGATTGCGGGGCAGGCGACAAAACCGCCACAGAGACCGAAGGCCTTGGAAAAGGTGCCGATGAAGAGATCGATGTGTTCGAGGAGGCCGGTCTGGGCGGCGTAGCCTTCTCCGCGGGGGCCGAAGCAGCCCAGGGCGTGGGCTTCATCGACGACCA
>CAZOTP010000327.1:1478-3763 GCA_964582655.1 uncultured Pirellulales bacterium
CCGCTGGGGAAAATCAGACACGCCTCCTTGCCCAGCCACGAGGCAATCGCCTTCTCCAAATCTTCGTGCTCCGCGGTATTCCCGCAGATCAGCCTGGAACCTCCGCATCCCAGGCCCCATTGTTCCGCGGCTTTCTGAACCGCCTGAATGATGGCCGGATGGTTCGCCAGACCCAGGTAGTTATTGCTGCAAAAGAGGTGTTTTATCTCCCCGTCCACTCGTGCCGTCGGTCCCGCAGGCAGTTCCATCCGGCGCAGAATCCGCTCCATCCCTTCCTTTTTCCGTTGCTCCAGATCCTCTCGGTATCGGTTGAGATCCATGCCCCACTACAATACCAGAGTTGCACATCCTGTCAAAATCCCTTTTTGCACCCCCGTTGCTTCCAAAAAAATGGACTGCGGGAGTTTTCGCCCGCAGCCCAACATTTTCATCCTCGCCTTGGCCGTTGCCGGCAGCGTAAGGAACCGATACGCAAAATCGAACCATGTTTTCCCGTTCCGGTTTTCCGCCGCGTCGGTTTCACCGGCGTCCCGGAATATCTATCCAACTCTAAAATGCGGTCCGATGAGAAACAAATCAGGTCCCGGAAAAAATTTTCATACCGTTCCCATTTTTTTGACGGCCCAGCCGTTTATAACGAATCTTCCGGTTGAAAGGACTGGACCACCGAAGAATCTCCCCGAAAATGGTTCTGTCCGAATAAATCCTTGTTCGAAGCTCGCTTTTTTGGCACGCCTGGTGCGCAACTGTCTTTCAATAAAGGCTTTACAACTGATTCCGCCGGGAAAGAAGCGAATTTGCAATGGTTTTCCCCTCCCTAAGCCCGGGTTCAAAACGCTGTACCGCTGCGACTCTGCACAAAAATATTTTTTCTTAATATCTATGTTGACATGGAATTAGAAATGTCGTATGATACTATGTAAGCTCTAAGCTCTGGTTTCATCGGAGCAGGCGTAGTGACGGAAAATAGTTCTAAATGCCGATGTTTGGTTTCGTAAAAAAAGACACCTGTTTTTACGGAGTACGACTCATGTCCGCCCCTCGAAAAAATGCCTTTACACTCATTGAATTGCTCGTCGTTATTTCCATTATTGCTCTGCTGGTCAGCATCCTCCTGCCCGCGCTCAACCAGGCACGGGATCTTGCCCGGCAATTGGTATGCTCCACGCATTTGAAAAGTGTTTATTTGGGGATTTCTCTTTATGCCAATGACTATAAGGGATTGATTCCAAACACTCTTAATAAAAGTGTTGAACAAAGTTATGGTTCCGGCACACAAGTACAATGCACCTATTTTACGTATCTTGCGTACGATGATCAATATCGTAAACCGAATGTTGCGGATGGATATATGCCTTGGAATCTGGCGCAAATCAATGAGGCGGGATTAATCGAAACACCTGAAATATTTTATTGCCCGAGTTTGGGGGCGAAGGATACCAATTTTGCTTTCGATACATATATAACCGGTGTAGAGAAATGGGGGGATTTTCCGACCTTGAGTAATGGAACAGTGGATAACCGAGTTCGTGTCGGATATACCTACTGGCGGTATTGGAGGAACCGAATTGATAAGCAGGATACCATTGCTGGACAGGGCTACTCTGATTATCCGTTTTGTTACGATGTAATATTTACTTTGAATGGAGTCAGCCACTTGAACTCGGCAGATCACACTCCGAAGGGGCTGAATGTTTTATGGGGAGGCGGTCATGTTAGTTTTGTAAATTTCAACGAGGATATGTTGGATGAAGATATTTGGGGTATGGGGAGTCCTGCGGTTCTTCCAATGTATAAACACCGTGAGATATTATTTCGGGTCATGGGATGGGAACCTCAAGATGCAAAGAAACGTCTTACGGACATGGGGTGGTTTAGTAATTTTTGAATTAGTTTTGTGCTAATAATATCATGCAAATAAGGCCGTCGTGACGGCCTTATTCATTGATATAGAGCAGGAAGGGTGGGCAAAAAAGAGAATGTTGGCAATATCAGCCGGCTGTATTTTCTCACACTTGTTTTTCATGGGGAAAAACAGATTTGGATTATAGGAATCAGCCTGAATATTTTTTGTTTTACTTCTTCGATTGGCAGATGTAACATGTCTTATTGCAGAGTTTTGAAGGCATTTTCCATGGGAATACCCCATCGCCCGGAATTCCGACAGCAGGTGGACCGGAAAATAGCGCAGGACGATCTGAACGCCGTGCTCCCGCTCCATCCGCCGGATAAAGTCATCCTTGTCCGCCCCGACGATCTCCGGATGGTAAAAGCACGTATAAAGA
>CAZOTP010000328.1:0-3761 GCA_964582655.1 uncultured Pirellulales bacterium
CCCACGAGCCCGCCGACCGGGAAAAACTGTGCCGGCTCGCCGCCGACATCTTCCGCATGGTCTGGCGCCTCGGCGGAACCATCAGCAGCGAGCATGGCGAAGGGCTTGTCCGCGCCTCCTTCATCAAAGGCCAGTACGGCCCCGAAGTCTATGAAATCTTCCGCCGCGTCAAGCAGACCTTCGATCCCGAAGGCATCCTGAATCCCGGAAAAATCATCAATGACGATCCCGACATCCTCACGAAAAATCTCCGTTTCTCGCATCCGCTCCCTCGCGCCAATCATCCGACGAATCTGATTTTTCGCCGGGAGGAACTCGTCCGCGAAATCGAACAATGCAACGGAAACGGCCTCTGCCGCTCCATCGATCCCGCGCTCTCGATGTGTCCCATCTTCCGCGCCACCGGCGAGGAGCAGGCCAGCCCCCGCGCCAAAGCCAACCTCATGCGGCACTGGCTCTACGGCCTCCTCGACGAAAATATCCTCCAGACCGACGAATTCAAACAGATCGCGGACCTCTGCGTAAACTGCAAGATGTGCTCCCTCGAATGCCCCTCCCTGGTCAACATTCCCAAGCTGATGATCGAAGCCCGCGCTGAATATGTCAAACATCACGGCCTCTCCCGCGCTCAATTCCTCCTCACCCGGGGCGAATTCATGAGCCAAACCGGCTCCGCCTTCGCCCCCTTTGCCAACGCCTTCCTGCGAATGGGCTGGTTCCGATGGTTCATGCAGCTTGCCTCGGGCCTCGACCGCCGCCGCCCGTTCCCCCGCTTCCAGTTCGGCTCCGGCGTGAGCAAACTCCGCCGCTATCTGGCTTCCCGGCCGCCGGTTGAAAAACCCATCGACAAAGTCGCTTACTTCGTCGATCTCTACGCCACATGGAACGATCACCAGCTTGGCCGCGCCGTCGTCGATGTCCTCCGCCACAATCGCGTCGAAGTCATCATCCCCGACCAGCAGGGCATGGTCCTGCCTGCCATCAGCTATGGCGATCTGCCCTTTGCCCGCCGCGCCATCCAAAACACAAGCAAACCGCTCGCCGCCGCCGTTCGGCAGGGCTATAAGATTCTCTGCAGCGAACCCACCGCCGCCCTGTGCCTCAGGGAAGAATATCTCGACGTCCTCGATACTGAAGAGGTCCGCCTCGTTTCGCAAAATACCTGGGAGCTCACCGAGTACCTTCTTCTGCTGTTTAAAGACGGTCGTTTACAGCGGGATTTCAAACCGCTCACCGCAACCTTCGCCTACCACGCTCCCTGTCACCTCCAGGCCCTCCAGGTCGAAAACGCATCCCAAACTCTGTTTTCCGCCATCGAAGGCGTCAAAATCCAAACCCTCCCCAATAGCTGCTGCGGCATCGCCGGCACCTTCGGTTTCCAGAAGAAAAATTTTGACCTCTCCCTCCAGGCCGGCCGGCCTATGCTCGATCCTCTCCGCCAAAGCGCCGCCGATTTCGGACTCACCGAATGCTCCACCTGCAAAATGCAGATGGAACTCGCCGCAGGCAAAAAAACCGTCCATCCGGCAAAAGTCCTCGCCCGCGCCTATGGCCTGCTGAAGGGTGAACTATAAAAAATGGATTTCAAAACAGTAGGGGAAAAGACGATATGTTTCGCTGGGGAAATAAAAATGGGTAAAAATGAAGAAAGGCCATAACTGCTTATTGAGAAAAGGATTAAATTGATTGAACAGTCCGGCGGAAGGGCTTGCTAAAAAGGCTTATAAGAGGTATAATCAACTCAATCATTTTTTTGTGTTGGTGAAAGAAATCCAGGGTGCTTTATCCATACGGTTTTCCGCCGTTTTTCAAAATGAATAGTCTGAGGAGATAGTAAAAATGAAAATTCGTGGGATGTTTGCAGGGATTGTATTTTCCGTTATTTTCTTTGGACTAGCGTATGCTGACGTTCCGGTGCGAATGGCAGGGCAAATAGGCGGTGCGAGCTACGCAGTAACGGTGGACAACAACAAGGCATATCTGGGAGTTGGTCCGCGACTGGTGATTCTGGATATTACAAATCCCGCCAATCCGATTGTGTTGGGGCAAAGCCCCATTTTTCCATTTCTTGTGCAGGACGTGGTGGTTTCCGGCAACTATGCTTATGTAGCAAATTCTGCTGCCGGTCTTCAGATCGTTGATATCTCCAATCCTGAATCTCCGGTATGGTTGGGAAACTGTGACACCGGCGGATATGCCTCTGGCGTAGCAGTGGCGGGCAACTTGGCCTATATAGCAGATAGCAATGCCGGGCTCCTGTTGATTGACATCTCGAGCCCAGTAAATCCGATGCAAGTAGGAGGCTACGATACTAGTGGATCTGCAAAAGATGTTGCTGTAATGGGTAATTATGCCTATGTCGCGGATTATGATGCAGGTCTTCAAGTGATCGATATCTCCAATCCGGCGGTTCCGGTTCGTGTAGGCGGATATAACACTGCCAACTATGCTTATGATGTAGCCTTGCTGGGTAACTTTGCTTATGTGGCAGATAGCTGGGATGGACTTCAGGTGATTAATATCTCCAATCCGGCCTCACCCACATGGGCTGGCAGTTGTAATACAAGTCCATATGCTTATGGTGTGGCCGTGGCAGGAAATTATGCTTATGTAGCAGATGATGATAATGGACTTAAAGTGGTTGACATTTCCAATCCCATTGCCCCTGTCCTTGTAGGCGGCTATAATACCAGCGGATCAGCATATGCTGTGGCGACAGAGGGCAATTTCGCCTATGTAGCTGATAGCGCTGCGGGTCTTCAAGTGATTGATGTTTCCAATCCGGCTGCTCCTGTTTGGGTAAGTAATTATTACACGGGCAATGGAAGCGCTGTGACGGTGGACAATAACAAGGTTTATCTGGGTACAGAGTCGCAACTGAAGATTCTGGATGTTGTCCAACCTGCAAACCCCTTTGTGCTGGGGCAATGTCCTCTTACAACAAATGTGGTAAGCATAGCGGTTTGCGGCAATCTTGCCTATTTGGGAGATGATTATGCAGGCCTTCTTCAAACGATTGACATCTCCAATCCAGAAGCTCCCATGTGGTTAGGTAGTTATGATACACCCTGGTATGCGGAAGATGTGTCAGTAGCGGGCAGTTATGCCTATGTGGCAGATGAACGAGGAGGCTTGCTAATAATCGATGTCTCTAATCCCGCAACACCGATAAAGACAGGGAGTTTTAGTCCTGCCAGGGGAAAGGCCTGGGATGTGGCTATTGTCGGCAATTACGCCTATGTAGCAAATTATAACGCGGGACTTCAGATCCTGGATATTTCAAATCCTGCAAATCCTAAAGAAATCGGTGTATGCGATACCGCAGGAAGTGCTTTTGCAGTAGCGGTGTCCGGCAATTATGCCTATGTGGCCGATCGGGATCAAGGACTTCAAATTATTAATATCTCGAATCCGTCTAACCCTGTGCGGGTGGGCGGCTATTACTATATGTACCACTCTGCCCGCGGAGTGGCGGTGGCGGGGAATTATGCCTTTGTAGCCTTTAATGATGCAGGTCTGCAGGTAATTGATGTCAGCAATCCTGCAGCACCTGTTAAGGTAGGCGAATATAACAGTGCTTCTTGTTATGCGAATGCTGTAGCTGTGTCTGGTAATTTCGCTTATGTGTCATTTCTATCCATTTTTCCTTATGATAATGAAGAAGGTCTTTGGGTGATAGACATTTCCAATCCCGCTCAACCTGTAAGGGAGGGTATCTGGTATTCCAGCATCTTAACTAATGCAAACGGTGTGTATGTTTC
>CAZOTP010000329.1:0-3755 GCA_964582655.1 uncultured Pirellulales bacterium
AGTTGAACCTATTTTTCATATTGACATCTCCTCTTCGGAGGATTATACTACATGTGTCAGAGAATGAGAGAACTCTGGCAGGATACTCCGGGCGGTCGGGTAAGTAGTTTTGATTGAAAACCGGGCAGAGAGAGATATTGGTTTCTCGACCCGGTTTTTTTGTTTCTTCGATAAGCCGGTTCGACAAGTGAAGAAGAATGATTCGATTGCATCTCGGTTTTTCGGCTTGTTTTCTGGCGTGTTAACGCCTGTTTGGTAATACAGGTATTGGTAAGTTGGTGTTGTTGTGTTGTGCTTGGACTCATGAAACACGGTAAAACCGCCTTGCGGTTTGTGTCTTGTGTGGAGACGAAACCCCAATGCGGCCAAACCAAAGGTAAAGGAGAATGATTTTATGAAGAAGATGTTAGCTCTGGCTCTCATTTTTGTGATTAGCGCTTCGGCGAGTGCAGGAATTATCGACCTGCAGATCAGCGGCGTGGGCCCTGCGGGGAACATTGTTCCCATCGCCCCCACCAATGAAATCACCGTTGCCCCCTCGGATTATGTATGGCTGGATGTCATTTACAATCCGGCCGGCGGCCCGGCCCTGTATTCCGCCGATACGTACATCATCGCCAATGGTCCGGCGACCATTGAGATGGTCGGCCTGACCTATCCGACCGGCGCGTGGGATCTGACCTGGCCGGGCAGCGGCGGTTTCGTCGATTCCGGCGGTCCGTACATCACCGTAACGGCAGGCCTGATGGCGAATGGTGTTGCCGAAGGCATCGTCGTGGATCATATCCTGTTCCACTGCGAAGGCCCCGGTGTTGTCACCGTGGTACCCGTTCTGTCGCAGAACCATGGCGGCTCGTTTGATTTTGATTTCAACGAACCCCTCGCCGGCGCTGGTGTAATCATCCACCAGATTCCCGAACCGTTCACGATGGCCCTGCTGGCCCTCGGCGGTCTGGTCACCCTGCGTCGTCGCCGCTAATCACGCAAAACCGTTTTAGACCGGTTTTAAAGAAAGCGTAACAACAAACAGAGGCAAGCGTAATGCTTGCCTCTGTTCTTTTTTTATATAATGGAATGAAGGAAAAGAAGTTAGGACAGGCATAATGAGCCGCATAACCAGCCAAATGATTCCATCCATCTCGATTCCGGCCCCCGGCGGGCGATACAACCCCATCCGCCCCGGGTTCACATCGATTCTCCAATCGTATCCGCTTGTTCTGTATGTATTTATAGCCGGAATAGCCTTTGACGCCCTGGACACCGTCTATTTTATCCATCCATTTGGCTCCACCGAAGAGTTGCATCCCCTCATTCGCGTTTTGTCTTCGCATTTTGGCCCTGTCATCCCCACGCTCGCTGCACAGGGTGCAAAATGCGTGTTCGCCCTGATTCTTTTGAAATGTCTGGGTCGCCGAATGGAAATCCTCCTCTTGTTCTGCGCCATAACCTCTTTTATGGCAGGCATATACAACGTGTTCGCCGGGGTGCCTTACCGGCGGGATATTCTGCCCTGGCTGCCTCTGTGAGTTCCCCCGCCTTGGGCCTGTTCCCAATTCGCCGGGGACGAATCATTTTTCCGATTTTCCCCAAAAAATTTCATCGCGGAATCCGAAACAGGGACTTGTCTTTTCCGCTTTTCCCTGTACATTGAGAAGAAATGTTTTTTCGTTTATGGACTGAAATCAAGACTTTTTATCAAGCAGGTGAAGCATGGCTGACGAACAAAACATACAAATTGAATTGACCGGAAAACAGCGGACTCTTCTAATGAACTACGAAGACGGATTCGAAAGCCCTGAGATTTTCGCTAAAATTTCTGATGCCGAAAAAAAAGGAAATCGGTTTGAAATCGATCTGACACCTGACGAATTGGACGACCTCTGCTATCAGGTCGGTGAGCTGGCCGATAACGAAGAAAACGAAAAACGTCAGGAAGAGCTGGATGAGCTTTACGAGATGCTCACCGGCCACCTCGAAGAATTTCAAAACGAAGAAGACGACGAGGACGAAGAAGAGGACGAGGAGGACGAGGAGGACGAGGAAGACTGGGAAGAGGAAGAAGACTGGGACGACGAGGAGGACGAAGAAGACGACGAGGACGAAGAGGACGAATAATCCGGACACCGGACCGGCTCGCCTGCGAGTTTCGTTCAACCTCGTTAAAACGATTTCACCAGGGCAATGCCCGAAACGCCGGCCTGCGGGTCGGTGAAGGGGAGGATTTTCATCCCGAAAATTTCCGGCTTGCTTCGCGAGGCCGCGGTTTTCCCGACCGTGTATCCCAGCGCAGCGCCGAACACGCAGTCGCTCGCCCAGTGTTCGCCCGTTTCCATCCGTTCATACACCACGAATCCGCACAGCGTATAGAGCGGAATTCCCACCCAGGGCCCGTAATATTCGCTGAGAACGGTGGCAAATGTCACGGAGCTCGATGTATGCCCCGAAGGCCAGGCAAGCGATTCGCCGTTGGGACTGTGGTCCTGCGCGATGGTCTTCAGGCCTGCCGTGAGAAGTCCGTTCACGGAAAGAGCTTCGATCATGCTCCGCCAGACCTGCCGCTGCCGCTCCTGCTGTTCCAGAAGCGACCAGGTATAAGCCGATCCGGCCAACAGAAAATGACTGACCGGAGAACCCACCGCGCCTTGCGCGATCGTAAAATCACGAGGGAAGGTATGATGCCCTTCAAAATGATCCTCGATTTCATCATCATGGGCGCAGCGAACATATCCGGACGCCCCGCCGCCGGCCAGCAGAATCAGCGCGTTCTCCGGCTCGGTCACCAGCTTCTTCCCGTCCTCGAGCATATTTCCGGGCATGGGTTTGAAATCCCCTTTCAGCGTATCCCATGTTCCGGCGGAATCCGAACACCCGCCGCACAGAGCCATCGCCGCCGCCAGAACCGCCGCCGCCATCCAACCATTGTTTGTCATAGGCTCATTCCCTGAAAATGAAGCTGCCATTCCTTCTCCTTCTGCCGCGACATCTCCAGCGTGCCCAGGATATTGTCGCTGCACAGATACACCCGCCAGATTGAATCGGCGATATGCAGTTCATGATAATCCCCCGCCGCGAAAATCTCCACCTCTCCCCGGTTTCCGCTGACCGGCCCCTCATAGGTCAGATAATCCAGACGGTGATCCTCCAGTTTGGTGCAGGAAACGAGGATCTCGGGCCATTCCCGCGGCGGTCGGGGAACCTGCCAGGTCGCCAGTTTTTGCGTGGCAGCCACTTCCAGCATCAGGTCCCAGTGGCTCTGCTCCGGCTGCGTATGGCGCTGAATCACAAATCTGGGCATTCGGTACCTTTCCAAACACGACAGAAAGAGCTTTAATGAGTTTGTTTACCCAATTCGAAAACGGTGATTTCCGGTTTGCTTCCCAGCCGCAGCGGGCTGCCCCAGTAGCCCGTGCCGCAGGAAACATACAGCTTGAGGCTTCCGAACTGATAAAGACCGTACATGTATTTTTGCCTTTTCTTCACCAGATAGTGGAACGGAAAAATCTGGCCATTGTGGGTGTGGCCGGATAGCATCAGATCGATTCCCTGATCGACAATGGTTTCGGGATGGTCCGGCCGGTGAAACAGCAGGATTTTGTACATATCGTCCCGAAGGGACAATTTCGACAGGCTTTGGGAAAGATACTCTTTTCCGGAGTGGTCATCCAGACCGATGAACTGCACGCCTTTCAATTCGTAGGTTTCATCCCGCAGAAAACGGATATCGAAATCTTTCAGGGCCTCCTCCACGCGCCGAA
>CAZOTP010000330.1:0-3738 GCA_964582655.1 uncultured Pirellulales bacterium
GTACGCCTGTTCCAGCATTTTGCTACTATTTTCCTCATTTAGTTGTAATATTCGTAAATAATCGCTGGACATAAATGCACCTCTATATAATCATATCACAACCGGGGACCGGTTGAAAATAGCTAACTTCCGACCCCTTTAGATCACTGTTTAATTTTATAAAAAACAGGTATAACTGTAGCGATTATAACGACTAAGCAATCTTTTATTTCCGGCGATTTCATGCAAACCGCTTCGGCCACCGGTTATCGGACTTCCCCCCTTCGAAGAATCCTGCGAATCCTTCTGATCGGGCTGTCTGTCGGGCTGCTTCTGCTGCTTGCCGCCTCCCCCTGGCTGATGTATCACTTTGCCACCCGGATTCCCCCGGATTACCAGCCTGTCTCCCTCACTTCGCAACAGGCCAAACAAGCCGAGGATTTCGCCCTTTTGACTTCTCAGGAAGTTTACAATACGGTTAACCGTCTCCAGACCTTCCGGGTTACCTTCCATCAGGACCAGATTAACCAGGTCCTTCTCCTGGCCGAACAGGAGCTTTCCAAAAATCCCGCCCCGGCTTGGCTGAGCTATTTTCAGCATCCCCAAATCCGTCTTTCATCCGATAAAATCGAACTGCTGGGGACCATCAACTATCAGAACCGCCCTCTGGTCCTGGCGATTCCCGTCCAACCCTCCCTGGATTCCAAAGGCTCCCTGCGGATCCGCCTGCTCCCCCTCAAGCTCGGCGACCTTCCCATCCCCAACTTTCTCCTGAAAAACATCTTTCTCGAATTTTCCCAAAAGATTGAGGATGCGATTCGGACCGCCCGGCCTGGCCGCAACGATTCCATGGCTACTGGCCAGCGGGAAACCGATCTGATTGCCGATTCCGCCCAGTACGTACTTCCTTACCTTCAGAAGCTTCTTCAGAGTAAAACCGTGGAAGTGCCCGCCCAGTTTCTGGCCGACCAGGATAAAATCGCCCTTATCCAGGATATTGAAATTTCAGACCGGAATATCGCGATAACCTTGAAACCGGTCGAAATGTCGTTTTAACCGTCTTGCCCGTTTGTTTATCGTCTTACATACACATCATAGGTGTAGGAAATATCCGCTTTTTCGCCGGCGGGAAGGGTCATGGACCATTTGAGCCGGGAAGTCCCGTTCATTCGCAGGATTCCCTTGGCCAGTTTTTCGATCTTCGCTTCGGGGGTCATGGTTTTGATCTGCCCGGATAGTGTTTTGGTAATTTCCAGATCCACCGGTTTGTCCTGAAGGTTATTCACCAGAAGCTTGCCTTCCAAGGTAATCAGGTCAAAGGGATAGCCGTACATCCGGGCGGCATCCTGTTTGCGGGCAATTTCAAATTCGGCATGTTCGGCTTTGATGTTCAGGGCCTGGGTGATTTTGAGGGTTGTTTCGGTCCCGGCGGGGGTGTAATTGAGGATATCCTGGCCGAGGATCATGCCTTCTTTGACCGTCTGGGCGGCGGCGGTCGTCCAGGGGAGCTTTGTCTTGTTTTCCAGCTTCAGACAATGCCAGATAATCTCCTGTTCGGGCTGCTCCGTGTTCCGTCCGCGTCCTCCCGACCCGTATTGATACTGCTCCTGTTCATTCACCGAATCAGGAATATCCCATTGATAGATATGCTTATAAGGAACAGACTCGGTAAACAGGGGGTAATAGCCTGTTTGATCCTTCTTCAGCGATATACTCTCCAGCGGGTACAGGAACAAATCTTCCGTGACGATTCCCCCCTGAGCGGAACCATAGTCCGGCATCGGAGCCTCCGCTGGCAGATAAGCCCGACTTCTGGGACGATAATCCGCTTTTGGTGCCATCATCATGACTCGCGATTCTTCCCCCTCGGATTGTCCTGAAGACAATGCCCGTAAAAACTGCGTCAGACTCTGCTTTCCGGCCAGCGGGCTGATAACATCGGAAAACAGCAGATTCGGATATCCCGTAACCAGGGAAATGGCGGTCATTTCGAAATCCGCCGCCTCATTCAGCACCAGGGCCTTGGCGGAAATCCGAGCCTTTCCCAGGTCCGAAATATCCACAAAATAACTCGGCACCCAGCTTACTCCCTTGGCCAGACAGCTTATCTGCATGGCTTGGCCTTCGGCGGGCTGCCCCAAATGAACTCGAAACAGAACTGTTTTATCCCGTCCAGAAAATGTGTACTGAACCGGGGAATCCAGAAATTCCACCCGCTCGATCCGCGAGGGAGGAAAAGCCGTTTCCCCCTCCAAAGTTCCAAGCACCACCAGTTGCGGCTCGCTCCAGATTCGATTGTCATTTTCATTGCCCATACCCCCCGGCGTATAGGGCTGAGGTTTGGGGAACCGACGGTTTTCCGCTACCCGAAGGACCTTTCCTTCCAGAGTCTTCTCCCCCATGTACAGCTTCACCCGTTTACCGAGATTCGCCTTGAGCAGTTCGGGAATGGTAATCGCCTCCATCGCCTGGTCGGAATCGGCCTCCGTCGCAATCAGGTCCTTCAACTTCAATCCGGGCGGATACGATACCCAGCATGTCCCATGCACAGGGGCCACCTGAGGTTTGAAGGTAAAACATTCCGCCCCCGGCGGAGTTTGAACCTCCCAGATAAAATACCCCAGCCCATTCTTGAACAGCGCCGCCGACTTCAGCACCGGTGTTACCGAAGCCGCCTCGGGTTGCTCCGCGCTGCCGTACAAAGGGATAAAACCAAGAATGACCGCCCAAATCAACACGCCTTCGAATCGTTTCATGCCATGTCTCCCGAAAAAAAAAGGTCCATTTTTACCGTTTGGCATCCTACCGCGGCCGTGGCAAAGGGTCCAGTATTTTTTTATTCACGCAGGCAACCGGAGTGGATAGGATATTATCTGTATTAGAACCTATGAGACGTTTTCCATGGATTTTGGCATGATTCATCTGACCCGCGCCATAACGGCGTATCTCACCCGACCGGACCACCGGCTTCTGCCAGGCCCGTCCTCTTCCCTCTGTTTCGAACAGATTCCCCTGACCCTATGGATAACTCTGGCCGGGACCCCCGATTCGGAATCGGGCATGTTGGTCAACCTGGCGCAAATCCGAACAACATTCTCGGATCATCTGACTCAAAACACAGTCTGTTTCAGCACGGCCCCCGATCTGCTCGATTACGCCTTTGTTTTTTTTACCCGACAGTTTCCTTCCTTTTCCGTCGCCTCCATCCGAGTCGATCTGCACAGTCGTCTTTCCCTCTCCCGCCTGCAAGGAGCAGCCGAAATGATTCTCCTGACCACCAAATACGAAATCGCCGCCTCCCACACCCTCACCCATCCCGAGTGGAATTCCGACCAAAACCGCGACTACTTCGGGAAATGCGCCAACCCCGCCGGGCACGGGCACAACTACCTCATCGAAATCACCCTCGCCGGAAAACCCGATCCGAAAACCGGACAAATTCTCACTCCCGATCAAATCCAGAACACCGTCCGCACCTTCATTCTCGATCCCTTCGACCACAAAAACCTCAACCGCGACTGCCCCGAATTCCAATCCCTGCTGCCCACGGTGGAGAATATGGCCAAAACCTTCTACGACCTGCTCGCCGGGAAATTTCACCCCGCTCAGCTTTACCGCGTCCGGGTCTGGGAAACTCCCCATTCCTATGCGGATTACTTCGGGCCTCATGCCGGCCCTCTTCGGTTTTCCGATAACCTGTAATCCTTGTGTGGTTTAGCCATTTTTAGGAAGATGCCTGTGATAAAAAACAAGCCGACG
>CAZOTP010000331.1:0-3725 GCA_964582655.1 uncultured Pirellulales bacterium
CGCACATCCTCCCAGTACCCGTGATACTGATGCGGATTCACAAAGGTTTTATTAAACCAGGTTGTGGCCCGTTCTGCGGCTTCCAGGAATTGGTAGTTGTTCGTTTCCTTTCCCAGCTTCCATAGCGCCCAGATATTCCATATGCTTCCTGAACTCGGGGCCGGCGGATTTTTCTTCTTTAAACCATATTCGGTACCGTCGGGATTATGGGCATAGGGCCATCCGCCATCAGAGTTCTGGGTTTTGATCAGCCACGAGGCGGCCTCGTTGATGGCTTGTGTGATGTTTGGATCCATATCCCCTGTCACTTTGCGATAATATAACAAGGTCCACAAAGCCGCTCCTGTCTAGTGGCTGGTTAAAACGGGTTGCATCGCCTGGCTTCGGCCCTGCGCATCCATGGTTAACGGCGCATGATCATAAAAATCCTGACTGCTGAAAAATCCTCCCTGCATAGGCCCATCCTGAACCCGCACTCCAGATCGGCATAACCACTGCGCGATGCTTTGGCACCGTTCCAGAGCCTTTTTGTCACCATTCATTACATACCTGGCCCAGTATGCCGGTATCGAATATGTCGCACCATAAAAACCAAAACATACAAAACCGCCGCATAGGTCCGTATGCGGGTCTTTGACAGGCCAGGATTTCAGTGTGCCCAGCGTCGGCTCCCAAATATCGTCACGCAGCAAATATCGAGATATGCCGTATTGAATCTCGCTGACAGGGAGCGTCTGAGGCACTTCCTTAAAATCGTAAATATCCTTTACGGCAAATTGAAAGGCGCGCCACCAGTCGCCCTGAATGGCTGTGATAAGAATCGGCGTCGGTTCCCTGCCCAAAAGCAAATCATTTTTCACGCAACCGTTGGTAAATCCCAGCGAGCCGCGATCCGTCCCGGGAAACAGCAGAAGCATTGTGCCCTTGACGCCCAGACCCGCCATCCTCGTCTGGACATTGCAGCTATTGACCATCAGATCCGCAGGCTTATTCGTACTCCAGACATAGGCGGGAATATAATATAGATCGACAGCGGGTGCGGATAGTTGTACGGAGCCCCTTTTGTATGAGTTGGGACAATCCGCGTTTGATTGAAAAGACAGATTCAACAAAAATCCCATTTTTGTGTGTTTCACTTCCAGAAAAATATCCCCGGAAGGCACAACAGATTGCCAGATGTTTTTCCTGACGTTTTGAAACGTACAAGACTGCCCGTCCATCTGAATCTCCAATGCCCCGCTGATAATCTGCTTATTCTTTTGAAACGACAGACGGAATTGGTGATCCGAATCTTGAAATGTTTTGGGAGTACAAATATCTTTCGCCGCTGGTTTATGATTAGATATGCGTCGATGAAACTCGGCGGGCAAATCAGGAAAACTCTCCTTCCAAGGCTTGATTTCCGGGATCCCACCCAGATACGTCTCAATTTCATAGCTGCACAGAATCTCCGCTCCGTCGGCAAGCTCCAGCACCTCGATCCGCCAATACCGTGCCGATCTTGACGATCCCGTAATCAATTTTTGGGGACATGAAACCGGCAAATCTTTGAGCGTCACAACTTCCGACCAGTCATCGTTGTCATTCTTCAAGGAAATTCTGACTGTCTTGTACGCCGAAGGAATCGGCGCGGTATAACGCAGGTCCCGGCTGCCCGGCACGTAGAAATAATGAACGAAGCATCCGACAGAAACCGGTTTTCCGTAATCAATTTCTACCGCAACAGGGGAATCCAGAGTCGGTAAAACAGTTTGCTGCCATGCGCGTACAGTCGCAGGTGTATCTCCTTGTGCACCATAACCGTCAAATGCACTCTCCACGCAAAGCCCCAACGCCGAACTCACCGACGGCTTGTTTTCCGTAATCCCCACCGGTTGACGGACATAGTCCCACTTTACAACTTCCGCATACATCGCTGCGGGGAGAAGAAGTACGGATAAAACGAAGAAAACAGCAACATGTCGTATTAGATTGTTCTGCATCCTATTTATATCTCCATATGGAGGTAAAACAGCCGCCCTCTATTCATAGAGGGCTTTCTTCACTTTGTCCATCGCTTCGGCAATATTGGGGAATCCCCAGATATTTCGTCCGAAAGTCACACCCGCCGATCCGCTTTGGGCAATATCCCGAACCATAGCCACCGTTTCCTCCAGGGTATTGCATTTTGGCCCGCCTGCGCAGACCACCGGAACGGACGTCACCGATACAATATCCCGAAACGATGCCGCGTCACCCGTATAAGGCACCTTAATCACATCCGCGCCCATTTCCATCCCCACCCGAACGGCGTAGAAAATATCCTCCGGCCGATGCAGCACCTTTTCCTTGGGATTGTTCGGATCAATAGGATATATATGCGGAATCACAGGCAGTCCAAACCGCTCCGCATCGCGAATCACCGCCGCCAGATGGCGCATATGCGGCACTTCCTGCGGCCCCTTTACAAAAATCGACACCGCGATCGCGTCTCCGCCCAGCGAAACCACCTCTTCCGGCGTCACCAGGTCCGCATACTCCTGCACATCCGCCCGAATCCCCATCTGCTGAATAATCATCGGCACCTGACCGGCGAATTCCGGCATGCAGTGCCTGGCGATTCCCTTCATCATCGTAATGGAATTAGGGCGGCCCGCCACGAGCTGCCGAAGCGTATTTTGAATCGTCCGTAGCCCGTCGGGCATCCCAATCGGATAATTAATCAGATGATCCACCGCTATCGCCAGAATCCGGCCCGACGGATGGCTGAAAATTCGGTTCAATCGTGTTTGCTTCCCAAGACTGCTGATTGCCATACAAAATGATTCCTTTCCTGTGAATTGGTTTGCCGTTCCGCTCACTCCTGCGGATATCGCTGTGTTAATGCCGCCGTCAACGCGGCATAGTGATTCTTCCAGGCGGCTTCTTTCAACGCCGCGATGGTACACTGTCCGATTTTCGTAAATACCCTCTGCTCATGCAGCTTCAGCGCTTCCTCCATCGCTTGCGCGCCTAGCCGCGGATCATACTCGCCGAATTGATTCTTGATTCCGTTGATCGCCGAACCGGCCAGAAACAGAAAATCCCGCAAAGGCAGCGAAGATTGCTCAATATCCAGAAGATTCGGTATTATATTTCCCTGGTCCAGCCCCCCCGCCCGCGCGATCATCACCGGCGCCTTGCCCGCCAGGGGTCTGGTCAGAATATGCTCCACGTTCCGCCATTCCAGACCGTAGGGCCGAAGCAGACTCATCCCCGAGGAAACCGGCGCTGTCTGGCGAAAATCAATCCCGTCCAGCCGGGCAAACAGATCCAGAACCTCCCGGTACACCGCGTGCGTCATCGTGTCAATCCCCCCGTTGTGCCCGTAAATCGCAGGCGGCTGCGCCATCTTCTTCGTCATCTCCCGAACCATCCGAACCGCCCCGCCGATATAATATTCGCTGAACATCACTCCGTGAATCCCAATATCCAGAACCTCTTGCACATAGTCACAGAGCTTATGCGGCGGCGCTGTAACATGCATCGCGAAAATCACCTTCGAATCCCCTCGAAGGTCCTGCGCCTTTCGAACCGCTTCCCGGCACGCTTTCGCTCGATCCTGAAGCGGCGCGAACCGTACGCCCGGCAGAAAATTCTCATCTTCCTTTATAAACAGGAAAAGAGGATTCGATGCCGCCTGAAATACGATTCTCCCTTCCTCCTCCGGCGTAATTCCCGTGCAGGGCTTTAAATTGGTCCCCCAG
>CAZOTP010000332.1:0-3709 GCA_964582655.1 uncultured Pirellulales bacterium
TCGCCGGCGGACATGCCCCAAAACCTCCGCCTCAACCTTTTCAAGTTGTGCTCAATCCCCGGATCACGCCGTGCGCCTCCTCGTTCCGAAGCTCCAGCGTATATTCCCCGATCAATTGCCCGCACTCATAATCGCCCCCGCTGGCCAGAGGCTTGAAATGAAAACTCCGCCCCGTCAAAGGCAGCACCGACACCCGTGAGCTGTCCAGCAGCAGCACCGCATCCTGCGGAACCCAACGCGACACGATCACCCGGCACACCCCGAAATCGCTTTCGTACAGGCTCACCAAATCGCTGTACGTCTGATCCTTCGCCCCGTATGACCGGCTGCTGGCAATGAATCCGTTGATCCGGCGCTTCTGGAAACCGTTCACCACAATCAGATCCACCGTCCCGCTGCTCGACTCCCAGATCTTCCGCAGCGCGTAATTCAGCTTCGCCTCGTCCAGATCGTTCCCGCTGGGAAATCCCGAATCCCCCGTCGCGTACTCATGCGTCGTCAGGTGCGCCAGAATCCCCTTCAGCGTCCTTCGAACCGACGAAGACCCCTGCGGATTGGCGCTTGGCTGTCCCCCGTTGATCACCGTGTTCTCCAGATCCCGCAGCAGCTCGCGCAGCCGCTCCTGCTTCTGATAATCCATCTCGTCCGACAGCCCAAGCTGACGCGCCGCCAGATCGCTCCCCGATACCTCCACGCTCGCCGTGAAAATCTGCGCGTAATTCCCCTTTCGAACGCGATTTGTAAACCGCGCTGCGGGCTTGTCCGCACCTTCCAGTGCCGCGTTGCCCAGGATGTGGATCACCTGTTCATCCGCCAGCTCTTCCGCCGTCGTCCCGCCGTATCCGCGAATCACCGTCAGCGTATTCCCCGCAATCTCCGTCACCAGCATCAGTTCCTCGCTGCCCTCCGTCTGAATCTGATCCCCGACCTGGAACCGCGATCCATGATCCACCGCAAACTGCGTGTCCGTCAGCGGATTCGAAAACGTCGAATCGTTGATCGCATCCTGGTTGGGAAGCAGGCTGTCCTCCAGCCATTCATGATACGTGCTCGTCGCCGAATGCAGCGAATCTCCCAGCGCATCCAGCAGAGGCGTCTCATACGGCGAGACAATCCCCACCAGATCGCTTACATCTTCCGCCAGTTCCGGCAGGGTTACTCCCGCCGAATACGTCGCCTTGCCTGTAAATGCCATAACACCGTCTCCTTTCAAAAATGATGGTTCTTAAATCCTCAGCTCTTTCTCAGTCCCATCGACCGCCGCATCCGCAGATACTCCTGCATGTCCTTGCGGCTCCCGCTCGCCGCCGCGCGTGCGGCGCTTTGCCGAAGAGCGCCTTTTCCGCCGTAAGCTTCCCCGCGAACTCCCGCCGTCAGCCTCATCGCGCCGCTGACGCCTCGTCCCGCCGATTCCTCAAACAAATACGGCCTCTCCTGCCGCAATCCTTCCGCCACGCTTGCGGGATTCTTTCCATCCCCGCCGCTCTGCTGCAGTTTGTGCTTGGCCAATATCACCGCCGCCTCCAGGTCCGCCGCTCCCGCCTTCACCAGCGCCTCCGTCAGCATCCGCTCCGTCTGGGCGTCCTGCAGCCTCTCTTCATTCTCCGCCTGACGCTGCTCCAGTTCCTCCACCCGACGCCGAAGCTCCTGCGCCTGCTGCTCAGCCGCCTGCGCACGCTTGCGATACCGGATCGCCTCCGTTACAGGCACCTGCGCCATGCCCGCGCCGCCGTTCTCTGTCTCCATCCCTTCTGCCGATCCCGCCGGCAATCGTCCCGTCAGCTCCTGCTCATTCTTTGACATACTGTCCTCCCGATAAAAACTGTTAGTTTGATTTCTCCCATTATTGCTGCACATTCTCATATCCCAGCTCCCGCAGAATCTGCTCCTGGGGCACTCCCACCTCCTTCTTCATCAGCGCCTCTTCCAGCTTCTCCGATACATTCTCAGGCAGCGGACTAGGCCAGTTCACCTCCACCTCCCGCTCCTCCGGCCCGTTCGGATATACTCCCAGCCGATCCAGCGCCAGCAGAACCAGCCCGCACATCTCTCGAATCCCACGCCCGTACGTAATCCGCTTCCGCTCCGTCTTCGCCAGCACTCCCATCAGCGTCATCTTCAGCGCCACCGCACTGGTCAGATTCCCGATCCGACCCTTCAAAATCCCCGCCGCGATCGACGCCACACCGCTGGCCTTGTCCAGCGCCTCCCGGATCTGCTTCAGATGCTCTTCCTCGCTGGGACTCCCCGGATCGCCCCCAAACTCCTCGATGCTCGCCTTCTCATTCTCCGTGCTCCACATCCGCCCGGGCGATACCACCCGATCCTCAAATCCCTCGATCCCCTTGCCCAGGTACATCTTGAAACTTTGAAACGTAATCCGGTTCGCACGGTCGCTCAGCCGCGTATTCAGTTCATCCTGAAGCGAAATCAAAGGCTCCACGTCGCTCTGCCCCTCGTAATGCAGAGGCAAAGGCATATTCTGAATATGCACCACCGGAATCACACCTAAGGGATTCCTCCCCTCCTCCGTCAGCTCCATATCCTCGTACCGCTGCCACACCTCCCGCCCGATGATCTCCACATTGTGCGTCTCCTTCTGACGGCTCACCTGTCGCCCGAACCGGTTCTCCGTCTTCACCAGACTCTCCCGGTCCTCCAGCCGGTTATGAAGCCGCCGGTAACTCTGCACATAATACCGGATCGTCCGGTAGTCCTGTTCATCCAGGATAGGCAGGCTCCGCGGTGCGTCAATCGCCTCAAACGTCAATTCCTGTGCTCGTTCCAGCACCTCTGAAAAGGCTCTAGGCTGTACGCCCGCGGATGCCCCCTGTCCGGTCCCGATCCTCTCTCCCCATCGAAGCAACACATCCACAAACCCATATACGCTCCCCAAAAGAGCCATCTCCTGAAACAATCGAATCCCCCCGCTCTTCTCCAACACCGCCCGGAGAATCGCCCCAATCTCCTCCGCCCGCTTCGGATCCTTCGCCAGACTGTGAATTCCAATCGGCTTGCCGAACAGAAAATCAATCATCGCGTGAATCCGCCAGCCGATGTCATTCTCGATCACCACTTCCTTCCGAGTGCAGTTCCTCGCTCGCTGGGCCCCGTGAAGACCTCCGTATATCCCGTAGTGCATCCCCGTAATCCGGCCGGGCAGTCCGTATTCCTGCACCTGTCGGTAAGGCCGCGACGACTCCTCCCGCTCGCCATACTCCGCCAGGTCCCCTTCGCTCATCTCGTTCCGGTAATAACCCCACAGCTTTTCATAATACAACACCAGATCCATCGACCGCTCGTTCACCAACCACTCCACGTACCGCTCATCCGGCCGCCCATCCCCGAACACTCGAAAATCAAATCCCATGATCGTCCCTCACTATCCGCGATTGGTTTCCGTTATTCTTTCCTTGCTTTCATTCGGTCTTCCATCCTTTCCCCTCCGCATCCACTTTTGCGCCCTTTTTTCCCCCGCGCAAAATATCCTCCCTGGGGTAAGTTCTGTCCGTGTAAGGAATAAAAAGGATGAAAAAATTTTTGAAAAAATTTCGAAGCAGTCCCAAAGTGCGCCCTTTTTCACACAATCCCCATTCCATAAAGCAGTTACATCTCTTCCGCCCGCGTCAGATGCGGATAAAACTCTTCTTCCGATACATCCACCACAAAATCAGCCAAAGCGAAACAAACGCCCCCAAATCCCCCGCAA
>CAZOTP010000333.1:0-3707 GCA_964582655.1 uncultured Pirellulales bacterium
CTGGTTCCTAATACGAACCAAAGGAAGCCATCGTCAGTATAAACATCCGTCAAACCCGGGATTAGTAACTATAGCAGGCAAACCAAGCCATGATTTGGCTCCCGGCACATTGAACAGTATTTTGAAACAGGCAGGTTTGAAATGAAATATTTGATTATCATTGAAAAAACAAAAACTGGATTTTCCGCCTTTTCACCCGATTTGGAGGGTTGCGTAGCCACAGGCAAAACGAAAACCGAAGTGAAACAAACGATGAAGGAAGCCATTGAATTCCATATCGAAGGGCTTCACAGCGAAGGCATGAAAGTACCCCGACCGCATTCGTATTCGACCTGGCTGGAAGTTCCGGCCTGAAAGCCCTCACAAAGTTTGCTTGCCCACAGATATTCGAGGTTGAATAAAAAATAAATTGACCAATCGGGATAAGAAACCTTCTCTATGTTAAAATTATTGACTTGGTCAAATTTATTTCGAATGATTATGGCATTATGTTTTGCTATCATGGGCTCCAAAATCGGATCTGGTTATGTTCACCCGTTGCAGGGTAATCTGTTGTGTCGGGTCTCCCCTCAATGTTTCGCAGCCTTCTCGGGAACAGGAACTGGAATTTTGTGTTTTCCCCTTGTCCAGAAACGGGCAAGGAGCGAAGCGGTGATGATGCACCAGGTCGCAAACAATACATTGGGGATGGCCGATTCGCTGGAAAAATGCTTGATAGAGAGAACCGCGCCTAACCCTGCATTTTGCATGGCCACCCCGATGGCCAGGGCCCGGCAATATCTCACATCGAACCGGAACAATTTCCCCGCGGCGTAGCCCAAAACCAGACCTCCGGCGTTTAATAAGACAACCGCGAAGAAAATTTCATAACGAATCTCCGAAAGATATTTCTTGTTGAGTGCGGCAACAAGGCCGCAGATAAAAGCGATGAAAACCGTGGAGAACGCGGGAAAGACGGGATTGAATTTCTCGATCGTGGACGTGAACCGCTTTTTAATCAGAAACCCGACAACAAGCGGAAAGATCACAATCTTGAGGATGCTGAAAAACATGGGCAAGAAATCAATCGTTACATACGTTTTTCCGAGGAATTGCATCAAAGCGGGAGTTACGATGGGGGAAATCAGGGTGGTAAATGTGGTCAGCGCTACGGAAAACGCCACATCGGCGCCGGCAAGATACGATACGACTCCTGCCGCCATCGCATCCGGAACCGCTCCTGCCAGAATCAGCCCGAGGGCCAGAGGGGCAGGCAGATTCAGCAGCTTGGCAATCAGGAACGCCAGACCCGGCATAATCAGAAACTGTGCGGTGGAACCAAGCAGCACCGGAACGGGTTTTTTCCAGAGGGCACGCACATCGCTGGGGGAAAGGACCATCCCGATGCCCAGCATGGTCAGGGCGAACCGCCAGTCGGAAAACGGCTTCAGCGGCACCAGAATCCCCGGGAAAAAATACCCCGCCAATACAACCAGGATCACCCACAAAAACAGTTGATTGGAAAACCAGGTAAGCCCTTGCGTCACTTTATCGTTCATAGATCTTCTTGTCTCTGAATGATCTTAAAAAATTCGATATCGTGTACATAATACTGAAACGGCAGCAAAAAGCGGCCAAATGGATTTCGACGAACAAGTTGTATTACCTGTTGAGATCAGGGCATTTTCCGGGGCCGATCAGGAACATCCCTTTCCTTTTAAGAATAATGGATAAAGGAATATCTCAATCGAAATCTGCATCTGTTAATACTTCACCCATTGCAGGGTCAGCCCCTCCGCGGGGGCCATCGGTCCGGCGGCCTGACGATCTTTGGCATCGAGAATCTCCGGCATTTTGGAAGCCGGCCAGTGTCCCCGTCCGATTTCCAGCAGCGTCCCCACCACGTTTCGCACCATGTGATACAGAAATCCCGTCGCTTCCAGATCGAAATAAATCCAGTCGAATTTCCGCCACACCTGGCACCGCAGCATCGTCCGCACCGTGCTGAGCCTTTCGCTGCCCGCCGACGCGAAGCTGGCAAAATCATGCTCCCCCAGAAGCACGCCCGCCGCCTCCTGCATCGGCTCCAGCGTGCAGTGCTGCCAGAAATGGTGGCAATACTTCTCCCTCGCCGGCGGAAGCTCTTGCGCGTTGAACACGGCATACCGGTACAGCTTGCTGCGGGCCGAACATGTCGCGTCGAAACGGTCGGGCACGGTCACCGCGTGAATCACCCGAATCGCCTCCTCCCCCAGCTTGGCATTAATCGCCGGGGCGAGCCGTTCATCCGGAATCGGCGTATCCGCGTAAAAATTCGCGACCTGCCCCGCCGCATGCACCCCCGTATCCGTCCGACCCGCCGCCCGCAGCGAAAGAGGCTGCCCCAGCGCCCGCTGCATCGCCATTTCCAGCGCCCGCTGCACCGTCTCGGTATCCTCCTTCTGCCGCTGCCAGCCGTGGTACCGACTTCCATCGTACGCGATCGTCAGTTTGATGTTCCGTCGTGCCATAATGTCTCGCTGCAACCGATTTCCATCCCCCTCCATCCGCTGAATCCAATCATTATACGGATTTGCTGACCCTTCGGAAAGGATGATCTTGGATGCTTCTCCCGCCTCCCGCCGGCATTCCGGAAAGAAAGTGCTTTTTCTGTAAATTCCGGTACAATGAGACCATGGATCTCTTTGCCGAAACCGAGCGGAAAAACCTCCAGTCCGCGGCGCCCCTGGCCGTCCGGATGAGACCCCGCACCCTCGACGAATTCGTAGGCCAGCAGGAATTCATCGCGCCGGGCAAACTCCTCTGGCGGATGCTCCAGGCCGACCGGCTCAGCAGCCTCATCTTCTTTGGCCCGCCCGGCACCGGCAAAACCACCCTCGCCCACGTCATTGCCCGACACACCTCTGCCGAATTCATCCCCACCAACGCCGCCACCATCGGCGTCGCCCAGATTCGCACCATTATCCAGGCCGCCAAGGACCGCCTCGCCGCCGACAGCCGCCGCACCGTCCTCTTCCTCGATGAGATCCACCGTTTCAGCCGCAGCCAGCAGGATGTCCTGCTCGACGATGTCGAAAACGGAACTGTCATCCTCATCGGCGCCACCACCGAAAATCCGTTTTTCTCCGTCAACTCCGCCCTGGTCTCCCGCAGCACCATTTTCGAATTCAAAACCCTCCAGCCCGAACACATTATCCAGATCCTCCGAATGACCCTTTCCGACAAAGACCGCGGCCTGGGCCAATACAACATCCAGATGACCGATGACGCCCTCGAATACCTCGCTCTCATGAGCGATGGCGACGCCCGCCGCGCCATCACCGCGCTGGAAATCGGAGTCCTTTCCCAGCTCAAACAAAAAAACCGCAATCCCGCCGCTTCCGAGCCTGCGGCACCTCTGCTGTTCGATAAAACCCTCGCCGCCGAATCCATCCAGCGAAAGGCAATCCTCTCCGACCCCGCCGGCGACAACCACTACGACCTCGCCAGCGCCCTCCAGAAAAGCATGCGGGGCAGCGATCCCGACGCCGCCGTCTATTGGCTTGCCCGCCTCATCGTCGGAGGCGAAGACCCCCGCTTCATTGCCCGCCGCATCGCCGTCACCGCCGCCGAAGATGTGGGCAACGCCGACCCCCTGGCCACCGTCCTCGCCGCCGCCCCCGTCCAGATATCCGAAAACATCGGCCTCCCCGAACCCCAGCACCCCCTCTCCCACGCCCCCATCTACC
>CAZOTP010000334.1:0-3694 GCA_964582655.1 uncultured Pirellulales bacterium
ATCCAAAAGAAAAAATCAGCCCGGAAGGATTTACCACACTGGGGCTGCCGAGAATGTTCTAAACAGAACAAACTGGAAAGGAACTCTCATGGCCATGCAAAAACGAAGAAATCCCGCCTGTGGTTTTGTCCTCTCGTTGACTCTTTTGCTGTTGGGTTTTGGGGGTTCTGTCTGCCCGGCGGCGGATGAATCGATTCTCATCGCCCAGCAATCCCCGCCGGCTCCCATTGAAAAAGCCTTCATCTGCTTCCGACTCGGTTTCATGCCCGAAGAGCAATACCAGGACCTGCTGGTCATGTTCGACAAGTACAAGGGCGTGACCGATGAACTGACCTTTTTCATCGGGCTGGGCCATTCGCTCAGTCCACTCGATAAAATCCAGCCTCAGATCGACACCCTCGCCAAACGCATGGAACTGGCCCGTCAGCACGGCTATCGCGCCGGTCTCAACAACCTCTGCACCATCGGCCATCACAGTGAAAATCTCGAACATGCCCTCAAAGGCGATTACACCTTTGTCACCGATATCGACGGACGCGTCTGCGAAGGCTCCTTCTGCCCCAATAACGAAAACCACCGAAAACATGTCCGAAAACTCTATACCGCCATCGCCAAAGCGAATCCCGATTACATCTGGATCGATGACGATGTCCGCCTCGCCGGTCACATGCCGGTCTATCTTACCTGTTTCTGCGATACCTGCCTGGCAATCTTCGAAAAAGAAACCGGGCAGAAATTCACTCGTGAAACTCTGAAAAAGGCGGCGAATACCGGTTCACTGGAAGAGAAAATCAAAGTTCGCAAAGCCTGGCTCCAGCACAATCGAAACACCATCGGCAATCTATTTTCCGTCATCGAACAAACCGTTCACCAGATCAGTCCCGCCATGCCCCTGGGCTTCATGACCGGCGACCGCTTCGCCGAAGGCTACGATTTCGACACCTGGGCCGGCATCCTCGCCGGTCCGAGTCGCGTTGACGTTCGCTGGCGGCCGGGGGGCGGATTCTACGAAGACTCCAAACCCGGCGAACTGGCCGGAAAATCGCACGACATCGGCCGGCAGGTGTCCGTTCTTCCTCCGACGGTTCTGAACATCCAGTCTGAAATCGAAAACTTCCCCTATCACAAACTCCGCAAAGCCGAACAAATCGTGGTCCTTGAAGCCGCCTCGCACATCGCCGCCGGCTGCACCGGCGCTGCCTTCAACGTCCTTTCCGGCGAACCGATTGCCGAAGCCGAATCCCTCATCGCCAGACTCCAGCAGGCACGCCCCTTCTTCGACCTGATGGCCCGCACCCTCGGCCGCCGGCCCATCGTCGGCGCCGCCATGTTCTGGAACAAGGATTCCTATGCCGCCGAAGCTTTATCGGAGGAATGGTTCGGCTCCACGAATCCGTTCCCCCGGCATGAACTCTACGAAATCGGCCTTCCCACCGGCTACTCCGCGGACCTTGCCTCCGTCGTCATGCTTCACGGCGACAGCGTGTATGCCCTCTCCAAAGACCGGATTCAGTCGCTTCTTTCCCGGGCGGTCTATATGGATGTCCAGACTCTCCAACACCTCAATGCCATGGGATTCGGCGATCTGACTGGTTTCGAGCCGGTCCATTCCGAGGAAGCCGACCGTATCGAATGCTTTACCGATCATCCGCTCAACGGCATCTATGCGAACCGTCGGAGAAACTGCTATCAATCCTTCTGGAAAAGCACCGCCTGGTCCATTCGTAAAACCAATGAAAAGGCACAAATCCTCGCCAACCTCATCGATTACAGCGAAAAACCCATCGCCGATTGCACACTGGGAATTTTCGAAAACCGCTTGGGCGGCCGGATCGCCGTCGCGGGGTATTCTCCCTGGACCTTCATGCAGTCCCTGGCAAAAACGGCGCAGATGAAATCCCTCTTCCGCTGGCTATCCAAAGACACTCTCCCCGGCTATATCGCGTCCTGCCACACAATCAACCTCTGGATTCGTCAACCTCAGGATGGCCAAATCGCCCTGGCGTTCACCAATTCCTCCTTTGATCCTGCCGAAAACCTGATTCTCATGCTCCGAACCAATAATAAAACGCTCATCCTCTACGATATGCAGTGCAATCCCGTAACCGTTCAGGCCGCGGAATCCGACGGTCCCTATCGGAAATTCCTCCTCCCCCGCGTCGAACCCTGGCAGATTCGACTGGCCGTCTGCGCCCCTTGACGGACGCCACGCGCTTCCTTATAATGCTTCGATGAAAAACGCAATGTCTCCCAAACAACGGGTTCTAACCGCACTCGCTCACCGGCAGCCGGACCGCACCCCCTGCAACTATCTGGGAACGCCGGAAATCAATCAGGTTCTCCTGAAACACTTCCACGCCGATTCCATGGATACGGTGCTGGACCATCTGGGCGTCGATTTGCGCCTCATCGAACCGAAATACGTCGGTCCGGAACTTCGCGCCTGGCCCGACGGCCGCTTCGAAACCCTCTGGGGACATATCCGCAAGCCCATCATCAATCAGGCCGGCACCTACAACGAATCCGTCGAATTTCCCTACGCGAAATTTCAGTCCGTGCAGGAGGTGCAAAACTTCCGCTGGCCCCGCGCGAGTTGGTTCGACTACTCCACCCTTCAGGCCCAGTGCGACCGATACAGGGACTTCGCCGTCGTCTATGGCGCTACGTGGGTGATGGATCTGATCAACGGCACCGCCTACGGCCGCGGCGTGGAACAAGTGATGTACGACCTCGCTCTGGAAGACCCCGTCGGACTGGAGTGCATGAATCAGCGGTTCCAAAGCTGCCATGAAATCAGCCAGGCGGCGTTCACGGCCGCTGGCGGCAAAATCGACATCTTCTGGATCGGCGACGACCTCGGCACCCAGAAAGGCCTGGTCATCAGCCCCGCGATGTTCCGCAAGCACTTCTTCGACAAACTCAAGGCCTTCTGTGATCTGGGCCACCGGTACGGCGCGAAAGTCATGATGCATAGCTGCGGCTCCACCCGAAAGCTCTGGCCCGATCTCATCGAAGCCGGCGTCGATATCTACGACACCGTCCAGCCCGAAGCCGCCGAGATGGATCCCGAGGACCTCAAAAAAGAATTTGGCGATAAAATCTGCTTCCACGGCACCGTCAGCACGCAGAAAACACTGCCCTTCGGAACCCCCGAAGAGGTGAAAGCCGAAGTCCTCCGGCGAATCCAGACCGTCGGCAAAGATGGCGGCCTGATCCTCGCCCCCGCCCATAACATCCAGCCCGATACGCCCCTGCGAAACATCCTGGCGATGTACGAAACCGTCCGGCAGAACGATTGACCGTCCGGAGGAGGCCGCCTAACGACCGCCAGGGCACGGATAACAGGCAAAAAACGAAACCATTGGGAAATTCAGGGTTTTTACGGTGTTTCTGCCTCCATTTATAACAAAATTCCCTCTTTTTTTTGCTCCGGACCGTCCGATAGGGTATAATAATAGTAGAGTGACAGAATGTTCATAGGATTTACAGATTTCAACGCCGGGAGGTGATGGCCTATGAGATAGCCATAGAATACTTTGAAAACCGGCTTCGGCAGGGAAATGATCTTCTCCCCGATGCGGATAGGCCGTCATAGATTTATCGATCGGTTGCCATTTATTTTATTCATTGCTATTTTTGCTTCTCTTCTTTTTCGGACGGCTTTTCTTTCTTCCAGCGGCTCTTCCCGGCCGCC
>CAZOTP010000335.1:0-3674 GCA_964582655.1 uncultured Pirellulales bacterium
TATCTGGCAGGTCGGACGGAGGGCCCCAGCGGGATGGCGAAGGCCGGGGAGCCGATCCGGTGGCTGGAATACAGCCCGTCGCGTCATGAATTGTTCAAGGAGGTGATCCGGGCGAGTTACCAGGGGAGTCTGGATTGTCCGGAGCTGGAGGGGATTCGGGATATGGAGGATGTTCTGGCGGGGCACAAGGGGGCGGGCGTGTTTTCGGCGGGGTGGTGGCATGTTCTTTGCGAAGGGGAACATCCGGTTGGCGCGGTTTTGACCGCCGGTCCGAAAGTGGGGGATGCGATGGAGCTGGTGTATATGGGGCTGGTTCCGGAAGCGCGGGGACGGAAGCTGGGCGGATTGCTTCTGGAGAGGGCGATGGCGTGCAGCCGTCAGGCGGGAGCGAAACATTTGATGGTCGCGGTGGACTGCCGCAACGCGCCGGCGAGGCGATTGTATCAGAAATACGGGTTTTCCCCGGTTTCGCGGCGAACGGTGCTTCTGAAAACCGAGAAAACGGGATAAATCCGACCCATTCGGGGTCCCGCGGCGCAACATTTCAGGCCATGAAATCCACAGGTTATCCACAATGGGATTTTTCCGGTGCAAAACCGGTGAATTGAAAAATATTTTTTGTTCTAACTGATTGTGTGAGCGAGATCTGTCGGGTGTGGAAAAGAAAGTGGAATATTTTGGGTTGATTCACGGAGCGCGATCTTTATGATAAACCCATCTACTTGATGCGGCAGAACGTCGGGTATGTGGCAACGAATCAATTTCTTCGGGAATTGCACCGCCGAGATCGAGGTGCGATAGCCCTTTTCGATATTTGATTGGAGAATGAGCGGTGGATACTGTTTGTGTGGACCTTGCGGAACGGATTTATCAGTCGATCAGCCGAAAAGTGGGGCCGCAGCGATTTACCATCTGGTTCAAGAATTCCACGCGGCTGATGGCGGAAGGCGGGTACATCAAAATCGGAGTGCCGAATCTGTTTATCGGCGGATGGATTGAGAATCATTTTTCGCGGGAGATTCAGGAGGCGATCCGGGAGGTGACGGATCAGCCGATGAAGGTGATTTTCACGATCGATCCGGAATTGTTCGGGCATCAGCGGCGGCGGCAACTGGACCATCAGGCGGAGAGCGTCGCCAAGACGTTCGATCCATCGGCGCGGCGCAAGAAGGAGTCGGCGGCGGGGAAGCAGGCGAATCAGCGGCTTCGGCTGGATAATTTCGTGGTGGGGCCGTCGAACATGCTGGCGTTCAACGCGTCGCGGACGGTGGTGGCGGAGCCGCGGACGCATTTCAATCCGCTGTTCATTCACGGCGGATGCGGGCTGGGCAAGACGCACCTGCTGCACGGGATTTACAACGCGGTGGCGGAGAAGCGCCCGCAGACGCGGCTGATGTACGTGTCCGGGGAGGAGTTCACGAATCAGTTTGTGCTGTCGCTGAAGACGAACCGGCTGGAGGCGTTTCGAAACAGTTTTCGGCAGACGGATCTTCTGATCATCGACGACGTGCATTTTCTGGCGAGCAAGAAGGCGACGCAGGAGGAATTTCTGCACACGTTCAATGCGATCGATGCGCAGTCGAAGCAGGTGGTGCTGGCGTCGGATGCGCATCCGAAGATGATCGGGCAGCTTTCGGAGAGCCTGGTGAGCCGGTTCGTGTCGGGGATGGTGGTGAAGATCGAGCCGCCTGCGTTCGAGACGCGGTGCGAGATACTCCGGCAGCGGGCGCGGGAGAGGAGCACGGAGCCGCCCGACGACGTCAGCGAGTACATCGCCGACAGCCTGCGGGCGAACGTGCGGGAGCTGGAGGGGGCGATGATCAAGGTGGCGGCGTACGCGTCGCTGAGCCGAAGCGCCATTTCGCTTTCGATGGCGCGGGAGGTGCTGGAGGATCATATTTCGCGGACGGATCCGATCGTGCACTTGTCGGATATCGAGGCGGCGACGGCGACATTTTTCGGGATGACGCCGGCGGACCTGCATTCGTCGAAGAAGACGCGGTCGATCAGCCTGGCGCGGTCGGTGGCGATGTACCTAGCGCGGAAGCACACGACGATGTCGTTTCCGGAGATCGGGCGGTTCATGGGGAATAAAAACCATGCGACGGTGATTCTGGCGTGCCGGAAGGTGGAGATGCTGATGAAGCAGAAGGAAAAGGGGGGTAGCTGGGACACCGGGGCGGGCCGGCAGGAGATGAAGGTTTTAACGCTGCTGCAGAAGCTGGAAGCGTCGCTGAACCGGTGAACCGCGGATTCAGAATTCACCACGAACGGCCGCGAATGGGGATCACCAATGGACACGATTTTTTTTCGGGTTTGAAAGAGAATGCAGGCGAAGGGGGACGAATAGGATTGTTTCCCGATAAGGCGAGGCGGGGAAACTGTTTTTATTAAAAACAGAAAACCGTTTATTGTTGATATTGTTTCAATAACGAAATCATTTCTTCTTTGTATTTATGTCCATTGGGATTTTCGGGAAGCCACGACTCCAGCCGATCCAACGGAGATTTTTTATTCTTGTCTTTCATATCCACTTTTGCTCCATGATTTAATAATATTGTTAAGCATTCGCTTGGAATATCCGTTGTGATTCTAGACTCGGCCAAGGTTAAAGGTCTGGCAAGAAAATGCAAAGGCGTTTCTCCCTGATTATCTTTTGCATTGACATCAGCGCCATTTTTTACAAGCAGTTCGATGATTGTTGAGTCAGGATCGCGAACAGCCAGATGAAGTGCCGTTTTGCCGTCTCTGTCTGTAATATTGATATTACATCCTCGAGAGATGAGATATTGAATTCCATTTACTCGTTTTGTATAAACGGCCTTATGGATTAGAGGGATTCCCTCCCTGTCTTTTTGGTTGACATCGGATATCGCTGAATCATAAAGTTCCTTAAGTTTTTGTTCTTCCAAAGACAAAGGAATGGCCGCAATTTGTAATTCCAAGGGTATATTTTCATATTTTGCCCCGTAAGACAATAAGCAATCAACCGCTTTGTTGTTTGAGAATGGAGTCGTGACGGCCGCGGCAAGCGGAGTTTCGCCTCGATTGTTTTTGGCTTCCATATCCGCTCCCGCATCCAATAGAAGTTTTATGGCCGTTACTCTGTAGTTGCCGTTCCAATGATCGTATTTATACGATTTGACGATGGTATGAAGAGGAGTATCGCCTTCATTGTTTTTCGCATTTATATTCGACCCATTCTGTATTAAAAATTTACTTCTCTCCAAATTGCTTGTTACTGCTTGATGAAGAGGAGAGTTGTCATTTACACCTTTTGCATTGATGTCCGCACCTTTGGCGAGTAATAAATGTAAACATTGTATGTCTGATGATTTATGGATTGCCCTGTCGCCGTTTCTCCCTGGTAAATCCGCTCCTATGACTTGATTAATATCCGCACCATACCGAAGCAGTAAATCCATCAGTTTTTCGTCCCCGTGTTCAGCGGCAAGCAGTAAAGGGGTTTTATTCGGCCAGTCGCTTACAACATTGGGATTAGCCCCGTGCTCTAAAAGCAATGTTGCAATATCCAAATAAACCGAGTGAGAATCATTCTTATCTGTTTGTAAGATTTTCAAAAGTTGCAAAAGGGGAGTATCCCGTTTGTCGTTGGGGTAATTTACGTTTGCACCGTTTTGGATCAATAATTCCAATATGTCTGTATTTTTACA
>CAZOTP010000336.1:0-3673 GCA_964582655.1 uncultured Pirellulales bacterium
GGGTTACTATATCGTATTTCCCTGTGAAGACAAGGGTTATTTCCAGCCGCCGGAAAGGCTCGCGGCGGCGGCGGGAGCGCGGCGGAGGGGAATCGTCGGAATCAATCTTGTTGCATTCGTCTGCGTTCGCGCGTATCATTGCCGGCGATGACAAAGGAAGCCGACAAGACATCATGGTATCAGAAGTGGCAGGAGGGGCAGTGGTCCCGAAATCCGGGCATTGCGACGGGGATGCTGCTGATTTTTCTGCTGCTGACGGTTCTGGCGGCCCAGATGCTGGTGTGGAAGCATGAGGGCCAATCGGGTGAGCGTTCGCGTCAAAACGAGGACCTCCGGCTGCGCATCCGCGAAGGTCGGCGGCGGGGAGGGCAGATCGTCGAGCAGATATGCCGGGTAGGGTTGTCGTCGGATCGCTATCTGGGTCGTGAGGGTCAGGTTCATTATTATCTGGTTCGGGAATCGGGCAAGCCGACCGGATTTTCGGGATATTCGCTTCAGCCTCGTTTGGCGAGTTCGGGGATTACGTTTTCGGGGAAAGAAATGCGGCTGGATCTTTCCGGGCGGTACCGCTTGCAGACGGAATGCGAGTTCAGCGAGGATTTATCGAAATACCGATATACGCAGCATATTCTGGGGAATCGCGGGGGGATTACGGTGCATCAGCTCTATGCGGACGGGGTGTTGCGGGTGTTTCTTCCGCGAAGACCGGTTCAGAGCCTCCGGGTGGAATCCGTTTTGGAGAGTCCCTGCCTGATCCCCCCGTTTTTGCTGGATTTTTTTTCCAGCGTCGCGGCGCAGCAGGAAACCGCGGGTGAGATTTCCCTGACGGTGGTCCAGCCCAGCGAGAATCCGCGAAATCCCACGGGTCTGGACTGGCTGGATTGTCTGGTTCGGCCGGGCGGGGAAATCCCAAAGGCGATAGCGGAGAAGACTCCGGAGGGTTTAGCCATTGAAACGCTCTGGCCGGAGCGGCTGATCTACGGGGAGCCGCATGTTCAGACGGTGTATTACAATCGGCAGCATCAACTGGTCTGGCAGGAGGATTCTCAGTTTGGGGAGACGATCGAAATGGTAACCCGGGATGAACTGGCGCAGGAAAATCCCGAGGCGTTTGAAACTTTAGAATCCTGGCTGAAGACGGAGGCCCATGAAACCGATTCGACATGGCTGTAATACAGGCCGGTTCCATGCTTTGGCAATCCCGGCGATTCTGATTCTGGCGGTTGGCTCTTTGCCGGGGCAGGAGAAGAGCGGGGGCGTGATTCCCCCTTCTGTACTGGGGGCGGAGTATGTGGATATTCTCAATGGTTTTTCCCTGCGGCCGGCGGCGGGATTTGAATTGAACACGAATTTTTCGGCGGAGGATTCGGCGGGAGGGTACCGGGAAGGGGCATATTCCCTGACCAGCTGGGACGCTCTGAAAACCCTGTCGAGCAAGCCGCTGGTACGATTCGTGGAGCCCAGGACGGGGACGGAGCTGATTCTCAGTGTGCTGTCGCCCCGGCATCCGATGAAAATCAAGGAGATGCTGGAGGGGCGTATCGGGTTTTGGAAACAGGTTCAGGAAAACACACAGGCCGTTAGTTATCCGGAAGAGGTGGTGAATGACCGGCCGGCGGGGTGGCTGGAGGTGACGATTCCCGGCAGCGGGGAGGGAGCCCCGGCACGGCGGATCTGCGAGGCATTGATACAGCAGGACCCGGGTCGGTATTTTTCGCTGATCTGGTCGGTGAAGGGGACGGGGGTTCTGGAGTTCCCCTCGGAGACGAACGATCAGGTGGTGCGGAATTTTACCAGTCTGAAGGAAGAGTCGGTGAAACAGCGGTGGAACCAGGCCCGCAAGCAGGCGCAGCAGCTTCTGGAGGCGATTCGTCCGAAGGTGGTCAAGAGCGAGCTGCGGAAGGATCTGTGGTTCGGGATTTCGTATCAGGGGCAGGATATCGGATTCCGCCGGGTGCAGCAGCAGGCGTGGAAGACCGAGGACAAGAAGTATATCGAGATTGACTGGCAGGATTCGTTTTTGAGCGAGAGGGGGACCGGCTATCTGCAAAGCCGGGGTCTGTATCCGGTTCCGATGGATGAGGAATCGGCAATTGCCTGGCTGTCGCGGGTAGCGGCGGTTCAGGGCAAGATCCTCCTGCAGGAGGACTGCAAGAGTGAAACCAGCGAGCTTCAGTACCGGATCCCGGATGAAGCGACGTCGGTTTTTCAGGAGGACATTCGCTGGTCGTCGGGGACGATTGAAGTCCGCCGGCAGCAGCGAGGGATAACGGATTCGTACCTGGAATCGATGAAGGTGAAAGACGCGACGTATCTGGGGCAGGGATTGTGGGAACTGTTCGGGCGGCTGGGAGAGCTGAAGCCCAACCAGGAATTTTTGTTCAATCGATATCATCAGGGGCAACTGGACTATTGTTACATACGAGTGATCCGCGTTGCCGCGGGGGCCGGGAAAAAAGACCCGAAAGCCGGTTCTGCCCCGGCGGCGGCCGACCAACCGGACGGCGAAAGGGCGACGTATCTGATCGCGAAGATGGGCTTGTCCGGTCCGGCGGTGGAATTGTGGATGGATGGGGAAGGGACGCTGACGCAGTGGCGGTGCAACGGGTTTGTCGGGGCGCGTCAGGAGGAGGCGGCGATTCGTTCGCGTTGGCCGGCGGAAGCGGAGCGTGTGCGTTTCTAACGGGAATCGGACATCCAGTCAACTTGCCATTGGAAGGAGCAAGCGATGGCGGAACAGCAGCGAGACGTAGTGATTGTGGGCGGAGGTCCGGCGGGACTGGCGGCGGCACTGTACGGCGCGCGAGACCGGTATTCCACGCTGGTGCTGGACAAATTCGTTCCCGGGGGTCAGATCAATCTGACGGATCGAATCGAGAATTATCCCGGATTCGCACGGGTCGGGGGAGCGGAGCTGGCGCAGAAGATGATGGAGCAGGCACAGTCGTTCGGGGCGGAGATTCAAAGCAATTCGGAAGTCATGGGTTTGCGCCGGCGGGAGGACGGTCGGGTGGAGGTACGCACGGAGGAGGAGGCGTACGCGGCGCGGGCGGTGATTCTGGCGCCGGGCAGCGATTATCGAAAGCTGGGGGTTCCCGGGGAAGACAAATTCCGCCAGGCGGGCAGCGGGGTCAGCTATTGCGGGACATGTGATGCGCCGTTTTTCCGGGATAAGAACGTGATCACGGTGGGCGGGGGCAATACGGCGGTGGAAGATACGATGCATCTGGCGAAATTCTGCAAGAGCGTGACGATGGTGCATCGCCGCCGGGAATTTCGGGCCACGAAAGTGCTGGTGGAGGACCTGCTGCGGGAAACCGAAAAAGGAATCATCGCGATCCGCTACGATTCGGTCGTGACGCAAATCAACGGCGGCGACCGAGTGGAATCGGCGACAGTTCAGAATGTTCAGACGCACGCCACGGAGGAGGTTCCCTGCGACGGGGTGTTTATTTTTGTCGGGCATGAACCGAATACCGGATTTCTGAAAGGGTTTGTTCCCATCAATGAACACGGCTTTATCGAGTGCGATCCGAAATACCTCCGGACAAAAGTGCCGGGTGTTTTTGTTGCGGGGGACTGCCGGGTGGGCGCGGCGATGCAACTGGCGACGGCGGTGGGGGACGGCGTTGCCGCGGCGATGTTCATGAAGGAATATCTGCGGGATCCGGCG
>CAZOTP010000337.1:0-1507 GCA_964582655.1 uncultured Pirellulales bacterium
CGCGGATCGAACTCGCTGGGCTTGGTCGTCAGCACCTCGCGGACCGCCCCCATGAACGCCAGCCGCAAATCGGTGTCGATATTGATCTTGTTGATTCCGCGGGCGACTGCGTCCGTGTAGGCCGCGTCCGGCCCCCCCATCGCGCCCGGCAGCGTATTTCCCGGCTCCTCCGACACTTGCAGGTCCGACGTCTTCACCCCGGTCTTCGAAACCCGCCCGACCACGCACATGGAATACAAATCCGGCTCGCCCTCCGCCTTCCAATCTTTGCTGTCCACCGGCGCCAGCACAACCTGCCCCTGGCGAACATGATCCAGCCCGCCCCGGTCCAGAATCAGCCTTCGCTCCAGGCTCGTCGAACTGCCCCCGATCACGTGGGACGGAATGATATTCACGCTTGCCAGCCCGAACCGCTGCCGCAGTCCCGAAAGCCGATCGATCGTCCGGCGAAGCTCCTCCGTCTGCTGACGCTCGTTCGCCAGCCGGTTCTGAAGCCGAAGATACTGCCGTTCCAGCTCCCGGTACTGCCCCTCCGGCACATTCCCCGATACCGATTGATTTACCTGCTCCTTCACCGCCAGCGAAATTTCATGCGTCGGCCGGGTCAAAGGCGACAGCGCCATCGACGCCAGATGATCCAGACGATCCGTCAGCCCCTTTGGCAGGAACAGAAAAATCACCCCTATCGTCATCAGCAGGGTAAATACCTGCGTACCGCTGATCTTCTTGTTCGGCCTCCATGCCCGCATATCCGGTGGCCTTTCTCCGACTCCAGTTCCGTATCATCATGAGCCGGCCCGCGACGCGGACCGCTCAATAGGATTCATCCGTATCCATCGTATCTTTCCACGCCTCGAAGTTTTCCAGATACACGCTGGTCCCTCGAGCCACGCACGTCAGCGGATCTTCCGCCACGCGCACCTGCAATCCCGTCGCGTTGCCGATCACCGTATCGAGGTTCCGAAGCAGCGCCCCGCCGCCGGCCAGACAGATTCCGTTATCGATCAAATCCGCCGCCAGTTCCGGTTCCGCCCGCTCCAGAGTCCGCGTCACCGCGTCGATAATCGCCGAAATCGGCTCCTTCAGCGCATCCCGCACCTCTTCGCTGGTGATCACGATTTTCCGGGGCAGGCCCGAAATCGTATCCCGCCCGGAAATCTCCATCGTCATTTCCTTCTCCAGCGGCGCCGCCGAGCCGATCTGAATCTTGATTTTTTCCGCCCGCGCCTCGCCGATCAGGAGATTGTACGTCCGCTTCAAGTGATTGATAATCGCTTCATCCATGTCATCGCCCGCGACGCGAACCGACTCGCACACGCTGATATCCGCCAGGCTCATGATCGCCACTTCCGTGGTTCCTCCGCCGATATCCACAATCATTGATGCGGTAGGTTCGGTAATCGGAAGCCCCGCCCCGATCCCCGCCGCCCGCCCTTCCCGGAGGCTGCCGATGTCGGCCTCGACCCGTTTCCGCTGGAACGTGGCTCCGCAGAAATCGAGGGTCAGC
>CAZOTP010000337.1:1517-3673 GCA_964582655.1 uncultured Pirellulales bacterium
CCCCGCCCCGCGAACCGACCCGCACACGCCGATATCCGCCAGACTCACCCTCGCCCCTTCCGTCGTCCCCCCCCCGATATCGACGATCAGCGACGCGGTCGGCTCCGTAATCGGAAGACCCGCCCCGATCCCCGCCGCCATCGGCTCCAGCAGCAGTTTCACGATCCGCCCGCCGGCCCGCAGCGCGCTTTCCCGCACCGCACGCCGCTCGACGGCCGTAATCCCCGAAGGAACCGAAATCACCATCCGGGGCCGCACCAGCCCCCGGCGTCCATGCACCTTCCGAATAAAATAATTCAGCATCGCTTCGGTAATTTCAAAATCGCTGATCACTCCGTCTTTCAAAGGCCGGATCGCCGAAATCGATCCCGGCGTCTTCCCCAGCATCTCCTTGGCCACCAGCCCCACGGCGTTGCCTTCCATCAGAACTTTGTTGGTCCCTTTCCGCACCGCCACCACCGAAGGTTCATTCAGGATAATGCCCTCCCCGCGAACACAGACCAGAGTATTGCACGTCCCCAGGTCAATCCCCATATCCAGCGAAAACCAGCCCAGTACCGAATCCAGTATCACCTTAGGCCCTCGCAGAAAATTGTTTCATGCCCTGTCCGACAGGCTACTTTGACTTACTAACCGCGATTATTGTAACCATCCGGTCCTGCCTTAGCAAGCGCGGTCTTATTCGAAATCCAAAGATTCAAAATACCTCCCCTGCCCGCGTACCGCTCCCCGCCGACCGCCATAAAAAAAGAAGCCGGCGTTGAACCGCCGGACCTTTGTTACACCCGAAATAGCAACTAGTTACGTTTAACCGCCCGTTTTCGTATCAGGGCTTGGCGACCAGGATCCCCCATGTTCCATACTGCATCTGACTGAGCAGAAATACCAACGCGCTGGTCGCCACCAGCGCAAAGACCGCCATCGCCAACAGCGCGGTATAGATATCGTTCATGGCGCGAATCCGTCCCTTAATCACCTTCTGCTCGCCTCCCGCGCCTGCCGCGTTCATCGTACCCGTCGTATTTGAATTATTTTCGGCCATCGTCATACCTCAATGGTTGGAGTTCACCAAATCTTTCCGTATTCCCGTCTCGCGAACGGATTTCAATTAAATCCGGTCGTCACCTCATCGCCCTGCTGAATCGCGCCGGTCCGCTGGCTCAGCCGCCCGGCCGCTTCCGTTGCTTCCACATGCGTAATCACCAAATCCCCCATGTACTTATCCCCGCGCACCACAATGAACTTCATATGTTCCCGAACGCCCGAGCTGGATCCCACCGAAATCGCGGCCAAGTCATCCTTGATATCCGTGATCGATCCGCGGATGGGAACTCCCGCCTCCCCCGGCTTGATCATGCTGACCTTTTCCCCGGGCTGAAATTCGCTGGGCGACAGTGTCACCGCCTGCAATTGCTGTCGAATCTGGGCGTTCTCTTCCTCCAGTTGTCGAATTTTTTCCAGCCGCTGACGGCTCGTCGCCTCCCGCTGCGAGCTTTTTACCTGCTCGGAATTCAATTCCCGTGTCAGTTCGATCGCGTGGGCCTGCGCTGCGAGCATTTCTGTATGGGACCGGTCCAGCTCTTTTTGCAGCTCATTCTGCGCCGTGTACATGTTCTGAATCGTATCCCGCAGCGATTTGCTCAGCTGCACCGCCACCTGGGAGTTGCCCTCCGTCAGCATCCGGGCCTGGGCTTCTTTCATATTCTGCTGCACCAGTTCCGAATTCCGCTTCTCCAGCGCAGCAATGGTTGCTTTCAGCGTATCATTCAAAGCGGTCAGTCGCATCTCCGTCCGCATCTTGCTGTCCTGTGCCGCCATCATCGCCGCCTGGGCCGCCGAAGCCAGACTCTTCTGCCGTTCCAGCTCCGTCTTGAAATTCTGCGCGCTGGCCACATACACGACCACCACCCCGCATAGAAAAATCGACAACACCGCGACAATCAGTACCAGGGCTTTTGTTAAGGTACTCAAAGGACTTCTCCTTATGCTGGTTGTTCCGGGGAGCAGATGGAATCCGACGACACCGCCGTTTACCTCACACGGGTCCGTCCTGATTCATCCTCCGCTGGCGTGCTCTATATTCGAGGTTTTTACCGGGCAACGGATACTTCCTCCGCCGCCAATGGGTACAATTACATTTTAAATTCCCACCACCG
>CAZOTP010000338.1:0-3657 GCA_964582655.1 uncultured Pirellulales bacterium
CCGTAACCCCCTATTTGGCAACAGGTTATAATTGATAAATTTAAGTTTACAGCCGTTTTTCTTTTTGGTAGTATCATGGGTCTTTAGATAGTAGAGAATTACGATAGACAGGAGTACAGTTGTGAAGAATGACATTCATCCGAAATATGTCGAAGCGACGGTAAAGTGCGGCTGCGGGAATACGTTCAAGACCAGGTCGGTGCTGAAGGATATCAACGTGGAAATCTGCTCGAACTGCCATCCGTTTTATACGGGCAAGCAGAAATTCGTCGATACAGCAGGCCGCAGCGAGAAATTCCAAAAGAAATTCGCGGGCAAGTACGGAACCAAGGCGAAAGACGCCGCCCCGAAGGCTTAGTTTTCGTTCGAATATATCACGCTGACAACGACGTGGTTCGCCATGGCGGGTCAGCGTGATTTTTTTTGCTCCTCGAAAGCCGGATGAACAAATACGGGTAGTGAGTATGCCTTTTTCATGCACAGCGACAGATCAGAAAGTTCTGGCAAAACTGGCGGAGTTGGAGCGGCATTTCCAGCAGATCGAAAGCCAGATGAATACGCCGGAAGTGGCGGCCAATCCCGCGATGATGGCCAAACTGGCCAGGGAGCACGGAAAACTCGCCGCTCGCGTCGAGGGATACCGGGAGTTTTGCCGCTTGCTCGAGCAAATGCGCCAGGCCGGGGAAATTCTCGACGACCCCCGGAGCGATGCCGAGATGAAGGAACTGGCGCGGGAGGAATATGCTGCTCTCGAAACCAGATGCCGGCAATCCCTCGAACAGGCGAAAGAACAACTGGTCATGTCGGACCAGACCACAGTGGGGTCGATCATTATGGAAATCCGCGCGGGAACCGGCGGCGATGAGGCCGCCCTGTTCGCCCGTGACTTGTACGGCATGTACAGCCGATATGCGGACAAGCGGGGCTGGAAACTGGACGTGATGAGTTTTTCCCCTTCGGAAATGGGCGGATACAAGGAAGTGATTTTCGAGGTGAACGGGCCGGGGGTCTGGCAGGAACTGGGATACGAAGGAGGCGGGCACCGCGTGCAGCGGGTCCCGGAGACGGAAACGCAGGGGCGGATTCACACCTCCGCGGCCACCGTGGCCGTCCTGCCCGAGCCGGAGGAAGTCGATATCGACATCAAAAAAGACGATGTCATCGAGCATGTCTGCCGATCCAGCGGCCCCGGCGGACAGAACGTCAACAAGGTCAGCTCCGCCATCAAACTGGAACACATCCCCACGGGAATCACCGTCAGCATGCAGGAGGATAAGAGCCAGCATAAAAACCGGGCCAAGGCGTGGCGACTGCTTCGCAGCCGGGTGTATGACCTGTACGAACAGGAAAAACGGGCGCAGCGGGACTCGGTGCGGAAGAACATGATCGGCTCCGGAGACCGCTCCCAGCGAATCCGAACCTACAATTTTCCGCAGAACCGGCTCACGGACCACCGCATCAATCTCACCCTGTACGCGCTGGATAAAATCATTCTGGGGGATATGGATGACCTGATCCGCGCCCTGATCGATTACGACAAGCAGCAGCGATTGGACAATCTGGCGGTGGAACATCTTTGACCGGGCAATCCGCCGGGATCCGGGACATGATAACAAGCACAAAAAATCCGCTCATTCAGCGAATCCGGGGCCTGCAAACCAGCGCGGACCGGAAGAAACAGGGGGTGTTTCTGATCGAGGGGGAAAAGGAAATTCGCCTGGCAATGCAGGGGGGAATCTCGATCGAAATCGTAGCCTGCGCCCCCGATCTCTTGGCGGGCAATGAAGTGATTTTCTCGGAAAAAGCTGCCCGGGAAGTATTTTTGTCAAATGCCGCAATCCGGCTGGAAGCCGTTTCACCGGAAGTTTTCGGAAAAATCGCCTATCGCGAAACCACAGGCGGCCTGCTGGCCATTGCCAAAACGCCGGACCATTCGCTGGAAACGCTGAATCTTTCCCTAAATCCGTTTGTTCTGGCGGTGGAATCGGCGGAAAAACCAGGCAACTTGGGGGCCTTGCTCCGCACGGCGGACGCCGCCGGCGTCGATGCCGTTCTGGTCTGCGATCCAACCGTGGATTTGTATAATCCCAATGTCATTCGATCCAGCGTGGGGGCGATTTTCACGGTGCGCACGGTCGCGGTCTCTTCGGAATCCGCAATCCGGTGGCTGCGGGACCGCACAATCCAGATTGTCGCAACCTCCCCCGCCGCCCAGGCGGATTATCGTTCCGTGGATTATCGAAAGCCGACGGCCCTGGCGCTGGGTTCGGAAAAAGAGGGCCTTTCCAATCTCTGGTTGCAGACCGGAACCCTGCAGGTTAGAATCCCGATGCACGGAAAAATGGATTCGCTGAATCTCTCGTGCAGCGGAGCGATTTTGATGTACGAAGCGGAACGGCAGCGGCAGTCCATGGCAAAGCCCAAATAGAACATGCCCAAAATACGATTTATCAATCCCAACAGCCCCCTGACAACAATTACCCTGCCCGACGTGATTCAGAAAATGACCATGGGCCGCAAGGCGCTGTTCATGCCGGTCAATCTGGCGATCTGCGCGGCGGTGACGCCTTCGGCGTTTCTGGTGGAAATTGTCGATGAATGCGTCCACGACCGGCCGCATCAGCCCCGGGCGGATGTGGACCTGGTCGCTATCGGCGCGATGACCACACAGGCCAAACGGGCCTACAAACTCGCCGATCAGTACCGCGAGCTGGGCGTGAAGGTGATCATGGGAGGAATCCACGCCTCGGCCCTGCCGGCGGAAGCGCTGCAGCACTGTGATTCCGTGTGTGTCGGCGATGCCGAAGGGACTCTCCCCCGTCTGCTGAATGACTGGCTGGAACGCAAACCCGTACAGAAAATCTACTCCTGGCGGGACGATCCCGACGCCCCCATCGCCACCCCCCGCAAAGATCTGCTCAATCCCAAAGATTACCTGGTGTACAATCCCATTCAAACCACGCGGGGCTGCCCCCACGACTGCTCGTTCTGCACCACGCCGGCGATTTTCGGTCGGGCCTATCGGCAGCGATCCATCGACAGCATTCTCGAGGAAATCAAAGCGGCAAAGGAAACCGGAAGCAATTTCTTTATCTTCAGCGATGACAATTTCGCCGGAAACCACCGCTGGGCGCTGGAGTTCTGCGAGCGGTTGACGCCCCTGAAAGTCAAGTGGGCCTCGCAGTGCGACATCCTCATCAGCAACAACGAAAAACTTTTGGCGGCCATGCGCCGAAGCGGGTGCCAGGGATTGATTCTGGGACTGGAAAGCCCCAATCCCAACACGCTGACCGAAGCCCGAAAACGGTACGTCAAGGCGGATTCCTACTTGCGGCGGATCAAAGTCATTCAGAGCCACCAGATCAGCCTGTGGGGCTCCTTCATTTTCGGCTTTGACAATGACGACTGGAAAAGCTGCCGCGATACCGTCCGCTTTGCTCACCGCGCAGGACTTGTCATGAGCTGCTATCCCATCCTGACCCCCTATCCCGGAACAGCGGTGTTTGAGGAATACAAGCGGCAGGGACGACTGCTGACCGAAGACTGGGACAAATACAACGGAGCCACCGTCGTCTTTCAGCCCAAACAGATGACCATCGAACAACTGCGCCACGCCCAGATGGCCGCCTTCTGCGATTTCTACCGCCCGCGAAGCGC
>CAZOTP010000339.1:0-3332 GCA_964582655.1 uncultured Pirellulales bacterium
TAAGAAAACCGAGGATGGAGAACGTGAAGCCAAGGGGAACGGATTTTAAAAACATATTTTGTTCCTTATGCCAAAAAAGAATCTGTGAATCCGTAAGCAACGTTTTTTTCGATTCTGTTTTTTAGACCCATTCGAACCCGTACAGCTCGGCCAGACGGAGTTTGAATTGCAGGCGCACGCGGGTATCGTCCAGGCCGAGGGAGGCATCGCCTTTCCAGGTGACGGGGTGAGCGAGGCTGTCGCCTGCGATGGGATCGCAGTCCTCCGGAGAACGGCCCTTGATTTTAATCAGTCCCACGCGGATTTCGCCGGCGTGGCGGATTTTCGCATTGATCCGAAGCTGTTTTCCGGTGATGGGGACGGAAAACGTCTGAAAGCTGCCTTCTTCGTCGGCGATGACTCCGCAGAGACGCCCCTTCGGCCAGACGGCCCACGTGCCGGCTCCCTGGATAAATCCTTTCCATCGCGGATATTTATGCGGATGCGTAACGCCGGAATACGGCAGCGCGATTTTGTCCTGCCCCAGCGGAACGAGGTGTTTCCCGGCGCCCATAAAGCCGCCGTTCCACTCCCCCGGCTCGCCCGTGGTCAGAACCGGCCCGCCGGGCACATGGTCCCAATAGACGCCGTCCAGACTGGAATACATGTACACTTCCGAGCCTTCCGTATAGCGGTTGTAAAAAAAGGGGAACATCAGATGGTGCTCCGGCATACCGGGATAGCTGGTCCGCGCATTGGTGTAGATGTCAACATAAGGCGGATCCCCCAGACGAGGCATCAGCATCTGGCTTACGGGTGACCAGTGATAGAAATCATCCGATTCGGCCCTTGCCACCTGGCGGCGTTGCATCCAGTCCAGACGAGTATAAAGAACGTATTTCTCCAGCCATCGATCGTAATAGACGGTGTTGTCGGTGTCCCCCATGTGGATGAGCAGGGGTTTGGGGATGGGTTTCCAGTTGATTCCATCCGGCGAAACCAGCCCGAAGAGACCATTAATTCGATCCGGTCTCAGCCTCGTATCCCGGTTGCGGGGAGGAATGGTTTCATACTCCTTCCAGTATGCATTCAGTTCTTCGGGAGTCCCCAGAATTTTGGCGTGATAGATGCATTTGTATCGCTCTTCCGCCAGACCATGGTCATCGATAAAAACATAATTTCCGTCAATTCCCGTCACGCCGGAAAGTTTGACTTCGGGAGTGTCTCGCCACTGCCAGTCGAATCCGTCCTTCGATTCCCCATAGGGAAGCATGATCGACTGCACCTCCGCCTCGGTGTAGGAGCCGAGGTCTTTTCCGGCATAAGAGGCTTTCAGGGACCAGGAGCGGTACATCCCGTTGTCATATACAACCAAACCGGGAATGGATCGCCCCGCCTCCGGCGGAAGAATCTCACCCCGCTGCGCCTGAAGCCGAATCCCGTGAGGCACCTTCGACGAATCCGCGAAAACCGGAACCGGCGGCTCCGGCGGCCCGGCGACGGGAATCACCTTGCCCTCCGCCGTACGCCAGGCAATGGCGGAGGGGTCGATATGCCGCCAGTCGGTGAAGATAAACTGCCTGGGAGGCTCCAGCGTAAATCCGCCCGCGGGGTCAAGATCGCTCCAGGCGGATTGGGCTGCGCGAATTTTTCCGGATGGGGTGAGAAACGAACCGGCGGCGGAAACCGCCAGGGCGGAACCTACTCTTTTGCAAAAATCCCGTCGGGTGATAGCCATTGGGCGGCCTCCTGGGTCGTGGTAAAAAATGGGACAATTATTGCGTATCCGGTCTTGTATCCCGTCGGGAACGGTTTGTCAAGAACGGTATGTTTGGAGAAGTGGCATGTTTGACGATGGGGGAGTTTCCGGGACGGCTTGCGTTGGGGGTATATGTTGAGTAAGCTGAGGGGATGTCCAGGACCATTTTACTGGTGAATCCGCCGATTTACGATTTCGCGGCGTATGATCTGTTCAGCAAGCCGCTGGGGCTTTTGTATCTGGCGTCGCGGCTGCGGCAGGCGGGGTATGAGGCGGTCCTGGTTGATGCGCTGGATCGGAATCACGCCGCGCTGGCGGGGAGGGAATGGCCCCAGAAACATCGAGCGAACGGGACGGGAAAGTATTACAGCGAAATCATCGAGAAACCGGCGTGTTTGAAGCACGTGCCAAGGCACTACCGGCGGTACGGTTTGCCGGAAGAGCAATTTGGGGCGGAACTGGAGCGTGCGGGGCGGGAATTCAAACCGTTGGCGGTGCTGGTCGGCAGCATGATGACGTACTGGTATCCGGCGGTAGCGGATGCGATTCGGCGGATTCGCCGGTCGATTCCGGATACGCCGATTGGGCTGGGGGGCGTGTATGCCAGCCTGATGCCGGAGCATGCGCAGCGGGTGTGTCGGCCGGATCGGGTCTTTACGGGGTGCGGGATGGGAACGGTGCTGGAATGGCTGACCGCTTTGGGGGCGGGGCCGCAACTTGAGTATCAAGAAACGGATTTTGAGGGATGGCCCGTACCGGCGTATGATTTGTATGAGAGGCTGGATTATCTGACGGTTCTGACCAGCGTGGGATGTCCGTTTCACTGCGACTATTGCGCCAGTCGGATTTTACAGCCTCGATTCGGGGCGCTTGCGCCGGAGACATTTCTGGCGCAGCTTCGAGAGTTGATCCCGCTGCTGAAGGGGCAGAAGGAATATCACATCGCGCCGATGGATGATGCGCTGCTGGTGAATCCGGAATCGCACATCGTGCCGATACTGCGGGGAATTGCCCAGTGGAATCTGCCGGTTCGGTTTTATACGCCCAACGGGCTGCACGCCCGGTTTATCACGGCGGAGGTCGCCCAGCTGATGTTTGAAACGAATTTTCGGATGATCCGGCTGAGCTACGAATCCGCCGGAGGCGGGCTGGGACAGAAAGCCAGCGACGGGAAAATCGGGGATGCGGATTTCTGCCGGGCGGTGGAGAATCTGATGGCGGCGGGGTATGAAGCCGGTCAGATCGAGGCGTATGTGCTGGCGGGGCTGCCGGGCCAGTCGATGGAGGAGATCGAGCGGTCGGCGGCGGCGGTGCACCGGGCGGGGCTGAAGGTTCGATTCAGCCAGTTTACGCCGATTCCTGGCACGCCTTTGTTCGGGGAGGCGTGCCGGAGCTATGGCGTGGATCCCGCCGAGCCGCTGCTGCACAACAACTCGATTCTGCCTGCGCTGGACTGGCGAGTGGGGTATGAGACGTTTCAGCGGTTCAAGGATGAAACGCACCGGCGAAATCAGAGGCTTGCAGGGGAGCCATGCCGAGATAAGATATGAGGAACATGTTTTTTGCCATAGTAAGAGGATTCCGGTGGCGGAGG
>CAZOTP010000339.1:3342-3578 GCA_964582655.1 uncultured Pirellulales bacterium
CAAACTACACGGTCTGAACACTAATATGGTATTCCCGTTTTGGGGTCGTCTGATCCGCAAGCTGGGAGTGAGCAGGGATACCTACCTGATCCTTACAGCGTGCCTGATCGGTCCTTTGACAGGAGTCGGCTCGGTAGTCTTTACGAAACTGATTCATTGGGTACAGAGTTTTTGTTACGGACATCCTGCCTATACGGGGCAGTCTGAGGCGGCGGGCCTGTTTCAGGATCGGCCCT
>CAZOTP010000340.1:0-3565 GCA_964582655.1 uncultured Pirellulales bacterium
CCCCCGAGCCACGTTCAGCACATACAGCACCAGATAAAACACCAACAGCGTTCGGATTCGAATCGGTATCGGAATGGGCAGCACAATCACCATCGTCTGCGGAAACAAAATCGCCGCCGCCGCCAGAATTCCCAGAATGCCTCCTGACGCACCGACCAGATTGCCTCCCAGCCGGGGAGTCAGATGGCTGCCGATTAAAAAAATCACTCCGCCAAACACCCCGCAAAACAGATAAAACGCCAGGAACCTTCGCCTCCCCCACGCCGTCTCCAGGATATACCCGAAAAAATACAGGGAAATCATGTTGAAAAAAATGTGGCCGAACGAGCCGTGCAGAAACTGAAATGTAATCAGCCGCCACACCTGCCACCAGACCTTCGGCGCCGCCGCAAAATACTCAACTAACTCGATCTTGTACCCCTTCAAGATCACTTGCAGCAAAAACGCGGCCGCATTGAGAATCAGAAGCATCTTCACGCCAGGCGTCAGGCGGGACCCCATCTCCATGCGCACCGGCTCCATCCCACCTCCGCCGCGGTAGCCTCCCCCGCTGGAATAGGGCCGATCCTGAAACATTCATTCACCTCGATACCGTATGGACCCCTGCCTATCTTATCGATTCTAGTCCCAAAATCAAGCCGCCGCATCATTTCTTTTCTCTTGTCTGGCAAAATACTTAGGCGTACACTTTCACCATGAACAACCATAGAAAACGCATCGCGATTCTCGGCTCGACAGGCTCCATTGGAAAAAACAGCGTCGAGGTCATCCAGGCCCTCCCCGACCGCTTTGAATTCGCCGCCGCCTCCGCCCACTCCCGCTGGCAGGACCTGGCCCGGCAGGCTCAGGAACACCGCCTGGACCGGGTTGTCCTGACCGATGCCGCTTGTTTTCCCGACCTTCAAAAGGCCCTGGCCGGAACCTCCACAAAGGTCCTTTCCGGGCCGCAGGCCCTGGTGGAACTGGCCTCCGATCCGTCCATCGACATCGTCATCGTCTCGGTGGTCGGCGCCGCCGGTCTGCCGGCGGTCCTCGCCGCCACAAAAGCCGGAAAAACCGTCGCCATCGCCAACAAGGAATCCCTCGTCGTCGCCGGCTGCCTCCTCATGCCCCTGGCCAAACAGTCCGGCGCTACCATCCTCCCCATCGACAGCGAACATTCCGCCATCCTCCAGGCCATGCACGCCGGACAGCCCGAAGAAGTCGAAAAAATCATCATCACCGCCTCTGGCGGACCGTTCCGAAAATCCTCCCTGCCGCAGATTCAAAACGCCTCCATTCAGGACGCCCTGAACCATCCGACCTGGAACATGGGACCGAAAATCACCATCGATTCGGCCACCATGATGAACAAATCCCTCGAAATCATCGAAGCCCGATGGCTTTTCGATATTTCCGCCGACCGCATCGAGGTCCTGATTCATCCCGAATCCATCATCCATTCCCTGGTCGAATTCTGCGACGGCTCAGTCATCGCGCAGCTCTCCAATCCCGATATGCGCCTGCCGATCCAGTACGCCCTGACCTACCCCCAGAGGCTCCCCTGTCCGACTCAGCGATTGAGTCTCCACCAACTGGGCCGACTTCATTTTGAACCCCCTGACTTTGTGCGTTTTCCCGCCCTTCGGCTCGGTTACGAAGTCGCCCGCAAAGGCGGCACCGCCGGCGCCGTCCTCAACGCCGCCAACGAAGCCGCCGTGGAAGCCTTCCTCCAGGGGAAAATCCCCCTGCCCCGCATCGCCCAGCTCGCCGAACACTGCCTCCAAAGCCATCCCTGGGTTGAAAATCCAGACCTTCCCCGGCTCCTCCAGGCCGATCAGTGGGCCAGAGAACAAATCCAATCCCTCCTTCTCCAAGAGCCTCAATTCCAGAAGGCTTGACTCTCCCCTCCTGTGGTTTCCAAAAAAAGCATGGCATTTCCCATCCGGCGCGATATAATCCTCGGTACAGCATACAGTAAAAACAAAAACATGCCGGCCCCGTTGCCGGTTTGGAAAGGATTATCCCCGAATGAGCGATCCTGTACACGCGGAACAATCACACTCCCAGCCGGAGAACCAGAAAAAATCCAGGCTCTTCCTGTTGATTTCCATCATCCTCGTGGCATGGTTTATCCTCCAGGACCCCCAGCGGTTCTGGAACATCCTCATGGTCCTGATGGGTTTCGGCGCCGTCATCTTCGTCCATGAACTCGGTCACTTCGCCGCCGCCAAATCCGTCGGCATCCTTGTCGAAGCCTTCTCCATCGGTTTTGGACCCGTCGTCGCGGGCATCAAACGCATCCGAGGCGGATTCCAGGTCCGCGTTCTGCCCTCCCTGCTGCCCGGAAAAAACGGCATCGGATCCCTGGGTTTTGTAATCCCCTCCGGCGCTGCCAAAGAGGGCGATACCGAATACCGAATCAGCCTGATTCCCCTGGGCGGATTCGTGAAAATGCTGGGGCAGGAAGACCTCGCCGCCGACAAGCCCTCCGAGGACCCCCGCTCGTTCACCAATAAAAAAGTCTGGCAGCGCATGATCGTCATCGCCGCAGGCGTCATCATGAATATCCTCGCCGCCGCCGCCGCCTTCATCTTTGTCTTCGCCAGAGGCGTGGAACTCATGCCCGCCGTCGTCGGAGGGGTTCTCCGCAACTCCCCCGCCGAACAGGCAGGCCTGAAAGCCGGCGATGAAATCCTCGGCGTCGATGGCAAAAAAAATGAAAATCTCACCTTCATGGAACTTACCATCGCCTGCGCCTTCGCCGAGCCAAATCGGCCTCTTTCGCTGGAGGTTCGCCGGACCGACGGATCGCTCGATACCGTCCAGATTCAGCCTCAGATGGATGAAACCCTCGGCATCATGCAGGCCGGCATTATCAAGCCCATGACCTGCACCATCGCCCCCATCGCGGAAGAGGCGGAACGCGACAAACTCGAAGCCCTCGGGTTTCGGGCGGGAGATCGCATCACCGCCATCAATGATACACCCATTCAGCAGGCCGAAGAAATCTACAAAACGCTGTATTTACAGCCCGGCCTTTCGAATCCCCGGGAGTTCCGCTTTACGATAGAGCGGCCCGAACCCGACACTTCCAAAACCTTGAATCTGACAATCCCCGCCGCCTTCACGCCATTCGGCGCGGACCAGAAGACATGGAACATTCTGGGCATGATCCCCAGGCTCCGCGTCAAGGAAGTCAATCCCGATTCATCCGCCGAAAAAGCCGGTCTCCAAAAAAACGACATCCTCATCCGAATCGGAACGATTTCCAATCCGACCATCCTGGAGCTTCGCAGTTACTTTGCCGAGTTTGCTAATCAACCGGTTGAGCTGGTCGTACTCCGCGAAGAAAATCAGTCTCTGGTCGAAAAAACACTCTCGGTGACCCCGCAATATCCTAAACAATCCCTATGGGAATCATTCCTCAACCGGCTGAAGGCGTGGATTAATAAAAAATCCTATTCACCGCCTGATCCCATAATCGGCTTCATGTTCGGTTTCGACGTTTCGCATCTCATCGTCGCCGAGTCCGCGGCGATGAATGACGCGGCCGCCCTCCCGGCCCTGCCCCGAGGCTGTCTTA
>CAZOTP010000341.1:0-3555 GCA_964582655.1 uncultured Pirellulales bacterium
CTCCTGCTGGTCCTCCAGCGGGCAACGGGACACCTCCTGGGAATCGGACCCCAGAACATCATGCCCGACCTCCTCCTGCTCTTTGCGATTATCCTGGCGTTCCGCGGAAAAGGGCCGAACGTCTGGATTGCCTGCTGGGTGCTCGGACTGGCCAGGGACCTCACCAGCGACGCCAGACTGGGAAGTTATGCCCTCTGTTTTGGCCTGATCGGGATGGGACTGGTCTATGTAAAGGAATTGCTGTACGCCGACAGCCCCCTCTCCATCATCGTTCTGGCCTGGGTCAGCGTGATGGCCGTCGAACAATCGGTATTTTTAATCGCATTGCTGGCAGGCCACGCCTCCCGACAGGCATACGGACGTGTCACCCTTTTGATGTTTTTCTCCGCCCTGTTTACGGCGGCCCTTTCACCCTACGCCCAGTGGCTGATTCTAAAGCTGCGCCACTGGCTGGGAATTCCCATGCGGGAATCATACCCCTAACGAACACACCTTCGATCCGCCATTCTCAATGAAACGGATAGTTCGGAGCGGATTCGACAAGCTCTTCCTGCTCCTGCAGAACATCGCGGAGGTGGCGGAGATATTCTTCCAGCTGGCTTTCATGAAACTGGGACAAAAAATCGATGGTCGCGGTCTGATTGATTTCACGAATCGCTTCGATCAATTCGAATTTACTCATGGAAGACTCCTTCCAGCCTGGGGGTTTGTTCTGCTCTGTCTGCCAAAACAGGATTTCCTAAAACGCGTTCGAAGAACGCTCTTCAGCGATGATTCTATCGACCCGACTCTCGGATTTTCTTGAAAACATACCCCGAAAACTTTTTTCATAAACCATTGTCCGATAACACCCTATGCCCAACGACCGATAATTCAAATCCGCCGGCAAATTCCTGCGTGCCGCCGTCCCCCCGGATGCGAATACAACAAATGCGATCCGACTGAATTCCGTACCCAATCGCGGGGAAAAAGTTGACCGCATACGAAAAGGGCGCGACAATAATGGGCTAGGCAATCAGGATTCAGACAGGAACACTCGGTATGCTTCTGGAAGACAACGTATTCAACCGCCAGACCCGACCCGATCAGCCCAAACTGCGAATCTGGTCCAACGCCGGGTTGATGCTCACTTATCGATGCCCCTCCCGCTGCGCATGCTGCTACAACTTCTCCGGACCCAATGCGGGCGGCCCGGATTTCGACATGTCGCCCGACCTGGCTCTCTCCTGCTGGCGAAGCATCCGAAAACTCGCCGGAGACAGGGGAAAAGTCCACCTCACCGGAGGCGAACCCTTCGAAGCCTATGATACCCTCCGAGCCATCCTCCAACAGGCCCAATCCGAACGCCTGGAAGGCTTGGAAAAGCTCGAAACCAACGCCAACTGGTGCACAAACCCCGAACTGGTGGAAGACCGGCTCCGCGAGCTGAAATCCCTGGGCCTGACCTGCCTGCAAATCAGCACCGATGTCTATCACCAGCAATTCATACCCATCGAGCGGGTCCGACTGGCCGTCCGGATCGCCGAAAAAGTCCTGGGACCCGACCGGGTACGGGTCCGCTGGCGGGATTGTTACGAAAATCCCGTCGATTCCTCCACACTCCCCGATTCCCGGAAAAAAATTATTTTTTTCCGCGAAATGCAAAAACGCAAGGAAAGACTCCTGGGAAGAGCCGCCGATGAACTTGCAAACCTCTGTCCCACAATGAATTACGAACATTTCTCCGGCCAGTCCTGCGCCCCCGCACTCCTCGGCGCAAAACACGTCCATATCGACGGAAAAGGGAACACCTTCCCCGGTACCTGCGTCGGTATTGTAGTGGGAAACGTTCTGAGCGAGCCCGCGAATACATTGGACCATCTGTGGTCCGGTTTGGATTTTCGAAATCATCCGATTCTCAGCGTTCTGGTGGAGCAGGGGCCTGTTGGATTGGTCAGCATGGCAAAGTCGCTAGGTTATCCCGTGAGGTCGGGCGGATACGCAGGCAAATGTCATTTATGCTTCGATATCCGCCGATATTTATACCAGACCAAACAGTTCGGTTCCGCGTTGGGACCGGCACTCTGTTACGGACTCCCGTGATGGGTCGCTTGACATAAACCGCTTATGGAGTACAGATTTGTCCCTTGACAACCGCCGTTCCGCCCCGTAGGCTGTTCATCCCGGCTGTCAGGAAGGTGGGGAGAAATGTCGCAGGCTTATCGTGATTAGTTTCACAGAAGATTCACACGCCGGCTCCAATAACAGAAAACCTCGACTTATGGCTGAAACAAATTTCGATTCCATCTTCGGTCGAATGGTGGTGGAAAGAAACTTTTGTACGACCGAGGAAGTCCAGGATTGCTTCGACTCCCTCAAAAAGCTCGCCGCCGAAGACAAACACTTCACCCTCGCCGAGGTTCTCGTCCAAAAAGGTTACGTCACAAAATCCCAGATGCAGAGGCTCAAAAAGGTCGCCGAGGAATCCAAGCCCAGCCAGCAGATCCCCGGCTTCCAGATGATCAGCAAACTCGGCGCAGGAGCCATGGCCGTCGTCTTCAAAGCCAAACAGCTCTCTCTGGACCGGACCGTTGCCGTCAAGGTCCTTCCCAAACGGTTGAGTGAAAATCCCGAATACGTCGAGCGTTTCTACAAAGAGGGACGCGCCGCCGCGAAATTGAATCACAACAATATCGTACAGGCCATCGACGTCGGAGAGTCCAACGGCGTTCATTACTTCGTCATGGAATATGTCGAAGGGAAAACCGTCTATGACGCTATCCCCCAGGGAAGGGCCTACCGCGAAGCCGAAGCCCGTGATATCGCCCTCCACACCGCCGACGCTCTCCAGCATGCCCACGAACGCGGTCTCATCCACCGCGATGTAAAACCCAAAAACATCATGATTACCGCCGCCGGCGTCGCCAAGCTCGCCGATATGGGTCTGGCACGCGAAGCCACCGATCAGGTCGCCGCCGAGATGGAGCAGGGACGAGCCTACGGCACTCCCTATTACATCGCTCCCGAACAGATTCGAGGCGAACGAAATATCGATTTCCGGGCCGATATCTACTCCCTCGGCGCCACCCTCTATCACATGGTCACCGGACGAGTCCCCTTCGACGCCCCCACCCCCTCCGCCGTCATGCACAAACACCTTCGCGAAGCCCTCGTCCCCCCCGATCACAACAACCGCGCACTCAGCGTCGGCATCTCCGAAGTCATCGAAGTCATGATGGCCAAAAACCCCGCCGACCGCTACGCTAGCTGCAAACTCCTCCTCGAAGACCTCCGAGCCGTCCGCCGGGGCGAAGCTCCCATGCAGGCACATCAGAAATTCGATGCCAGCGTCCTCGCCGACCTCGAAAAAGGAAACGCCAGCGTCGATGAAGAGGAGGAACTCGAACGCATGATGCAGGCCTCCTCCGGAAAACTCGGTCTCAAAATGGCCGTCGTCATCCTCTCCGGACTCTTCGCCGTCTCACTCCTCATCATCCTCTTCCTCCTCATGCACAAATCCTGATCCCCCTCCTCTCACCCTGTGCAAAAACAACAGCCCCTCTTGAAAATGCGGCT
>CAZOTP010000342.1:0-3552 GCA_964582655.1 uncultured Pirellulales bacterium
CACAAACCACTAATCACTCTTTTTCCTTACTCACCCAAACCACATTCGTTCATGCTCCAGCAGCCTGCGTTTCATCTCCACTCCTCCCATCCCCGAGTACCCGCCCATCCCGCCGTCCGCCGCAATCACCCGGTGGCAGGGAATAATCACCGGATATCGGTTCTTCGCCATCACTGTTCCCGCCGCCCGCGCTGCTCGCATAAATCCTGCCCGCCTCGATAGTTCGCCATAGCGGATCGTTTCCCCGGCCGGAATTTCTGCGCACGTTTCCAGCACCTTTCGCGCAAACGCGCTCACCCGGCCTGTCTCCACACGAACCGAAAATTCCGCACTCCGGCCGTCGTAATACTCGATCAGCTGCTCCTGAAGCGAAACGCCTATCGTATCATCCCGCCTGGCATCTCCCCAGTTCCGCTTCACCCATAGCAATATATCTCTTTTATTATCAAAGGGTAATGTAACTCCCGTCAAAATCTCTCCCGCCTGGCGAATTGCCGCATACCCCCATGCCGTCCGCACAAGCGCATATTTAATCCCCAAACGCGCAGGCAAAGAGGAATCAAACAGTTCCACCGCCATAATCGCAAAACCCCGCTATACATAGAGATACGAATCAATCAATGCTGCGAGCTGTCATCCAGGCTGCCGTAATCCGCCAACGGCTCAAGATCCGCCAGGGCATCCGTTTCTCCCCCCAGCAGCTCCGAATCTGTCATTTCCGAGGTCACCCCCGAAGAATCCTCATTCTTTGCCGCCCTGGCTTTTGGTGCCGCATCTTCTTTTGCCGCAGGCTTTTGCGGCGGTGCGATATGCTCCGGCTTGCCGTCAATCTGCACCGTAAATGTCATATTCCCCACCGTCAAAATATCCCCCGCCCGAACCACATCTTCCATCACCTTCTTATAATTGATATACGTTCCGTTCGCGCTTCCCAGATCCTGAACCGTCAGTAAATCCCCTTTCTGGACCAACTTACAGTGTTTTCGGGACACCGTGCCCAATGGAATCCGAACATCGCACTCCGGCCTGCGCCCAATGACTGTAACTCCATTTTTCAGAGGGATTTCCATTCGTTTCCCGTTTTCTTTGAATACAACCAGCGTGGCGTTCATATCCATCTTTGTCCCATCACTATTCAGAAGGTTTCTGTTGTCCCCGCTTCGAAATTATCGTCCGACAGATAACTGTGTACTGTCAAAACCATAATCGAAGTATATCCGATATTCCACGGCAATTCAAGAGATTTTGAAAAAGAGTTCTTCAATAGGATGTTGATAATAGGCAACTTAGAATCATTTTTGTACCCTGTTTATAACTTTATAACGGCACATCAGTGGAGTTACACATCCTTTTTGTGTTCTTTTTACATCGCGGCAGTTACAAAACGTTGATTGGAAACAACAAAATCCTTGACTTTCCAGGCCATAAATAGTATGTAAATAGATGGAGATGAGAGTTTTGGAGATGCTTTTGCCTCTTGTCCTCCCGACCTTTTACTCCGAAAAAATGCTATAGCCATTTTCTTTCGAAGATCTTATGATATTTTTATGCCGCTCGAAATGGATGCCTGGAAAAAATCAGACAGAGTTTCTCCGCGGATTATGGGACCCAAGGTTATTGTACGAAATCTTCCAATGATTCCATAAATCAATGAGTTCCATGAAACAAAAGCAACAAACCGTTTCTTCTGAATCGATGGGTTTTCAGCGAATGGCTCAGAAGCTGATCGACACCATGCCTCTGGCGGTGGTGTGTTTCGATCCGAAGTTTCGAATTACCGACAGCAATCCGCTGGCCAAGCAGTTATTGAATTCGCAAACCAATCTCACTGCCGCTCTGGAGGAAGGCGCGGATCAGGAGCATAACGATTTTTGGGAAAAGGAATTGCGCGAATCGCTGGAATCCCGTCAAACGAAACGGTTTGAAGGGATCGCCTTTGAGCGCGAGGGGCGAAAACAGATCCTGGATATCATCTGCCATCCGATTCTGGGGGATGACGGGCAGGATGTTTTGGGCGGGATGCTGCTGATTGAAAATGTTACGCGTCGGAAGGTAATGGAGCAGGACCTGGCGGCGGCGGAGCGGCTGGCGGCGGTGGGCAAGCTCGCCGCGAGGGTGGCGCACGAACTGAATAATCCGCTGGACGGGATTTTGCGGTATATTAATCTGGCCTTGCGAGTGATTCAGGAAGAAGAGAATCCGCAGGCGGAGCGCTATCTGCAGGAATCGCGGAAAGGACTGCTCCGCATGGTGCAGATTATCAGCGAACTGCTGGAATTTTCACGGAGCACCTATTCGGCATTCGAAGAAGCGGACATCAATAAAATTGTGATTGACGCCGTCAAGGCGATGGAGAACGTGTGCGCAAACAGCGGCGTGGAAATCATCGGGGAATACCAGCGGAAGATGCCCACGGTGCGGAGCGGGAATCTGTTTCAGGTGTTCTGCAACCTGATCAAGAACGCCTCGGACGCGATGCCGGAGGGGGGGAAACTGGAAATCCGCACGCGGCGGGAAGAACATAGCGCGATTATTGAATTTTCAGATACGGGGACAGGCATTCCGGCGGAGAACCTGGACAAAATCTTCGAGCCGTTCTTCACCACCAAGGAAGTGGGCAAAGGCACGGGCCTGGGACTGGCGATCTGCAAGGATATCATGGAACGCTACGGCGGACGAATCACCGCCGAAAACCGCCCCCAAGGCGGGGCGCGGTTTACCATTTCGATTCCGGTGGAAGAGTAAACGAATTGGACACGAATTGCTCGAATGGTTCGCGAATAACCACGGATTCATATTTTACAAGGGGTACTCGATGAAAGTATCGATGGATCATTTAGCTCAGGCCTGGAAAGAGGGCTGGGTAGTGCTATTCCGAATGTTTCATTTTTTCATTTTTCTGGATATCTTATATGTTTTTTTGATGCTGCCGGTTCACTTGGTGTTCGAGGAGTATAGACGTTGGTGTCTGATTCTTATCTGTCTTGTTTATAGCATATGTGTTTTGCCCCTGATTTTTTATCAGTCAGCGAAGTTGTCGAAACGATGGCAGCAAACCAGCACCGAAAAGCCGAACTTGAGGCCCGATGAGGGAATACGAGTTTCGTAGAAAAGAAAATGAACGCTATGAGCAATACGTCGGGCTGCTTATGAAAAGGATGAAAGACAAGAAAGATGGATTTCTGCTTCTGCCTTGGCAAAAGTGACCGGAGAATAGTTATGGGCAAAGAAGAAATTATCGCGGTATTGAGAGACTATAAAACCCGTTGCGGAGCGGAGCACGGGATTGAAGCCATGGGGCTGTTCGGATCGGCGGCGCGGGGGGAGTTGCGTGAGGGAAGCGACGTGGACGTAGTGGTTCGTCTGATACGACCGGAATTGTTTACCCTGGGGGGATTCAGCAGGATCTACAGGAGCAGTTTCACCGGCCGGTGGATGTGGTGACCTACCGGGAAAGAATGAACGGGTGTTTGAAGAAGCGAATCGATGAGGAAGCCATTTACTCAACTTGACTGACTTTTTTACATGATTTTCATGCGGCAATGAGAAGCC
>CAZOTP010000343.1:0-3142 GCA_964582655.1 uncultured Pirellulales bacterium
GCGGGTGCGGCCGGGTATTATCCGCAGGCGACGGAAGCGGATGCGAAGGACGGGGATTTGTGGTTCAATCTGGGGGTGGTGACAGAGGTGCAGGGGGATTTTGCGAACGCGCACCAGTATTTTGAGCGGGCGGCGGAGCTGAACGGGGAAAAGGATACCGAATCGCGGGAGGCGTCGGAGCTGGCGAGGAAGCTTATGGGGAAACGGCCGGCTCGCTTATCGGCGGCGGGCTGAGGAGGTAGTTTCCGTATCCCAGGAGGAGGAGTGCGACGGCGAGGACGGCGAGTCCCTGGGCGAGGCGGATTTTTGCGGATCGGGAGGTTCCTTTCCATTCGCCTGTGAAGATGCCCCAGCCATTGGCAAAGGAGACGGAGAGGACGGTATAGATGAGCCAAGCGACGGTGGGGCCGAACTTGCCGAGTTTATCGGCGCCGATGCCGTAGCACATCATGTCGAGGTACCACATGATTCCCATGGAGAGGCCACAGAGCCATCCGACGTGGGAGCGGGGCTGGAGGTAGTTTTTCCAGTTTTTGTTTTTGGTCATGAGGTAGAAGCAGTATCCGAAGTTTGGGATGGCGCCGCCGAGGAAGCAGAGGACCCAGATGGGATTGTTTTTGATGAAGGGCATCCAGAGGGAGTCCGCGCCGCCGCCATGGTCGGCGATCCATCGGGTCTGCACGGCGTCGGCGATTGGGGAGCCGAAGGTGTAGGAGAAATTCTGCATGGAGCTGAAGACGCTGGCGAGAACGCAGACGAGGAGCGCGGTGGCGATTTTGCCGTGGCCCATTTCGGACTGTTTGACGTCGGGGCGGTCGTTTTCACGGATTTTTCCGGCGAGTCCGCAGAAAGCGACGCCGATGACGGTGGTGAGCATGGCGGCGAGGATGAGCATTCCGCCGGGGGTGGGGATTTTTTCGGGATTGCGGACGGCCATGGGAACGAGGGAGCCGATGACGCCGATGAGTCCGGTCATGACGGCGGAGCCGAGGGAGAGTCCGGCGAGGTACATGCCCTGGCCATAGAAGACGGAGCCGATGCCCCAGCCGAGGCCGAAGAGGAAGGTTCGCAGGACGACGGCGAAATGGACATCCCCGTAAATGGAAATCAAATCGGGCGTGAGGGCCAGGGTAATGGGGATGGGCAGGAGGAGGAGGCAGACGAGGGAATAGACGGGCCAGATATTTTCCCAGGCCCAGTTTTTGGCGAATTTCATGGGGAGCGTGAAGCTTCCGTCAAAGACGCCGGACACGGCGGCGGAGAGATAACCGATAATCGGGGACATGAGAAAGGCTCCTTATTTGGTTTTACGGCCGGTCGAAGATTTCATCCTGATAGATGAGGTTTTTTCGGGTTTCGATGTTGACCTCGGTCCAGTAGCGTTCGGGGAGCTGTTCGACGGCGCCCTGGCCGATGATGCGGGCGTGATAGTAGGTGATGGAGAGGGCTTCGAGGAGTTCGGTGATGGTAACGGCTTCGGCGAGGGAGTCGCCCAGCGCGAGGATGCCGTGGCTTTTGAGGATCATGGCGTAGCTGGTTTTGAGTTTGGGCAGGGCGGCTTCGGCGAGGGCTTTGGAGGAGGAGAAGATGAAGGGAAGGGTTTCGACGTCGCCGATGTACCACCGCTGGTCTTCGAGGGTTTTGTAGTCCACCTGGTGCGAGGTGCAGGCGAAGGCGGTGGTGACGGGGGGATGGGAATGGATGACGGCTTTGACTTCGGGCCGCTGGACGTAGATGCCGCCATGGAGGAGGATTTCGGAGGTGGGTTTGTATTTTCCGCGGAGGACCTTGTGCTGGTCCCTGGGGATATTGGAGATATCGACGAGGCAGAGGTTTTCGGGGAGCATATCCATGATGGGGATTCCGGAGGGGCTGCAGAGGATGAGGCTGGGCTGGCTGGTCCGGTAGGAGATGTTTCCGCCGACGCCGGCGAGGATGCCGCGGGCGTGGAGGCGTTTGCAGGCGTTGATCATGCGGTTGGCGAGAAGGTGAAATTCGTGATCGGTAATCATGTAAAACTCCGTTGGTAATTATAATGACAGCCTGTCCCAGAGGTATTCCTGGGCGGCCAGGGCGTCGCGATTGTCAGCGAAGGAATCCATTTTGGCGGGATCGAGTTTTTCGGCGAAGCGGACCATCTGTTTGGTGTGGCGGATGGAGAGGGCGCAGGCTTTGACGGCGTCTTCGCGGAAGGGGCAGATGTCGAAGTTGATCCAGCCCTGATAGTTGAGTTTTTGGAGCCAGTAGAACATTTCGATCATTTCCCAGAAATGGACGCTGCCGGGGATCATGTCATAGTCCCAGTCGCCATAGTTGTCGTTGCTGTGAAGGTGGACGAGCCGGTTTCGGTGGAGGAGATAGACGGCTTCCTCGGCGGGGTTTTCGTGGGCGAGGAAGGAATGGCCGATGTCCATGATGACGCCGACGTTGGGGAGGCCTGTATCTTCGGCGAGTTTGAGAGCTTTGAAGGCGTTGGGGACGAGCTGATGGGTGCGGGGTTCCTTGGGTTTGTATTCGATGCCGATCCGGATGGCGGGGTTGGCGGCGGCGAGGGTGCGGAGGGCCTCGACGAGGAGGTCCCACTTTTTCTGATAGTCGGTCTGGAAGAAGTAGTCGTAGCCATCGTGCGCGGGCCAGAAGACCATGACTGTTGCGCCGAGATTGGAGGCGGCCTCGACGGCGCGGAGGGAGATATCGAGGGCTTCGGTTCGGAGGGCGGGATCGGAGGAGGTGGCTGCGCCCTGCTGCCATTTGGGATCGCCGAAGATTCCCGCGCCGACGGCGGAGACGCGGAGTCCTTCGCCGTCGATGATTTTTTTCATGGCGGCGAGGTCCTGGAAATCATAGGGGTAGTAGAGTTCGACGCCATCGACGCCCGGAACGGATTTGACGTATTTATAGACGTCGGCGGCGTCGATGGGTTTTTTGTAGCCGGAGGAGACAACGCGGTCGGCGGGGGGCCAGAAGACGCTGGCTTCGATGGCGTATTTCAGTTGCAAGGGCATCGTGAGTTCCTTTTTAGAATGCGGCAAGGAGCGAGGTGAATTTTGTATCGCTCGGTGAGGTGGTTTACTCCTGCAAGGGTTTTATTTTTGGAAACAGGGGTTTGAGGTTCCGGTAGAGTTCCTTATAGAGATTGTAT
>CAZOTP010000343.1:3152-3543 GCA_964582655.1 uncultured Pirellulales bacterium
GGGAGGAGACAACGCGGGCGGCGGGGGGCCTGAATACGCTGGCTTCGATGGCGTATTTCAGTTGAAAGGGCAGGGGGGAAATCCTTTCATGACAGAGGCGGGAGGGAGCGGGGCGAATGCTGTGCCGCTCCGGGGGTGAGCTTATTCCCGCGCGGGATTCATTTTTGGAAACAGGGGTTTGAGGTTCCGGTAGAGTTCCTTATAGAGATTGTATCCGGTCTGATAGACGCGCTGTGCATCGGGCCGGGGAGTAAATTCACGGTCTTCGAGGATGATTTTTTCGCAGGCGTACTGGATGGAGGGAAAGACGCCTGCGCCGGCACCGGCGAGGATGGCGGCGCCGAGGCATCCGGATTCGGGATTCCGCAGGGTGCGGACGGGTTTGCCAAGG
>CAZOTP010000344.1:0-3529 GCA_964582655.1 uncultured Pirellulales bacterium
AATATACTGCTCTTTCAACAAAGAGCGAAGCAGGCGACAGTCATATAGTGAGAAAGGTGGTGGGCGTCACATTTAATGTTCCCTCGTACGACGCGGTCGCCCTGTTCGCCAAGGTTCCTGCCAGCACGACCGTAGGCCAGGTTTTAGGCCAACAGGTGGGCGGAAACGACAAGTATGACTGCGCGGTGGGGGCGGTGGCCAGGATCCTGGGTACGGATGTGAAAGATGAAGCGGCCATGGATAAGCTGGCCGATCAGCTGGGATATAGTCAGGATTCCGGCACTATGATCTCGGGTATGTTGATGACTCTTGATGAACAAGGCAAGCCCTATAAATACGCGGAAGTCCCGGCTGAGACCGCGATCAACGACCTGCCGGAAGGATCAATCGCCCTTCTGAAAGAAAATGAGGATATGTTGAACGCGGTGGTAATGGAAAAAGGCGTGGGATACGGATATAAAGACGGTGATTATAAGACCTGGTCGCAGGAGCAGATGCAGAGCGCCTGGGCTGGAGCGGTGCTGGTGCCTTCCGATTCAGAAACAGCGAAATTGCAGGTGGAAAGGGAAATTACCCTCATCCAATCCTCGCAAACCTCACTGTTCAAGAATACCCCCTCATTCTATATGTTTACCGACACCACTTTCGAAGGCGGCAAAAGCCGGTCTGATTCAATGGATGGTTACGCAGCGGTGGAGAGCGGATTACAGGCTAAAGGCGCGGTGAGCCTCAAGACATTGAACGGGATGTTCGGGGGGGATAAAGTTATCGTTGCCATGGGGCAGGACCCGTATGGATTCGCCGCTTTTCTGCAGAATGTGAATACCATGGGCGCCGACAGTTTCACGAATTACGTCTCCGGGCTGAACGGAACATTCGGGAAGGAGAACGTTACTGCCGCTTTTGTGAAATCCCCGGTCAATTTTGTGACTGCGCTAGGAAATATGTACGTTAAATGCGGCGCGGATTGCGCGAACTGCAGCACGGTAATCACCGGTTTGTCCGGGCTGTTCGGCAAAGAGGCGGTCTCGGCGGCATTCGCGGAGCAGCCCCTGGGTTTCTCCACGCTGGTAAACAGCATCAGGTACGGCGGAAAAGACGGGTTGGCAGATTTCAAGAGTGGCGTTTCCGTATTGTCCTCATCTGATTTGTTCACGGAGGACGCGCTCAATCAGGTTTTTAAAGAGGACCCGGCAGGCCTGATATCTGCGCTGGATATGGTTTCCGCTATAGGTTCTGAGAAAGACCTGAAGAACGCCGTGAATTATCTCGCGGGTATCGTCGGTGACCGGGACGCGGTAATCAAGGCATTCATCAGCGATTCCGAAGGCTTTATGGATGGATTGTATATGCTCAACCAGAATTCATCCGAACAATATACACGGAAAAATCAAGGCGTATGCATGCAGAATCTGTGTGCGTTGATAGGCAAGGATACCGTAGTGAGAACCTTTGAGGATTCCCCGTATTCCGTGATATTGTGTCTGTCGTCCGGCGCACTAACCCTGAAAGACATCGAGGGGTGCCGTGCATCCATGGAAATGTTAAATAGCATGTTCGGAAGCGACAAAGTGACGGAAGCTTTTGAGAATAATCCTTATAGCTTTATTGCGGCCCTTAACGAAGCCGAATCGGCGGAACTGGCAGTGCGGGAAGCTTACTCTGTTTTGTCTGGTCTGACCGGAAAAAAAGGTGTCTTGAACGCTTTTGAACATGATCCTTCCGGAGTGATCTCTTCCCTCAGACTGGTGGATTTTTTGGGAAAAGAAGCGGTGGAGCTGGTCGCGGATTGGTTCGGGAGGGATAAATTCGCCGCCGCATACGGGGAAAACGCATCTGGTTTTTTCTCTTTTCTCACCGCGGTTGCCATATTGGGGATTGGTAATTTCATCGGTATACTGGATGAATTAGCTGGAGAATACGGCAAAGATGAGGTATGCGATACCCTGATGTCTTCGTCGGGGTTTATGCATTTGGGCCGTTTGATGCCGGATATCCGGGATAAGGATACCTCCGCGTCCTGGCTGAAAGAAGCCCTGAACGACAGATTAGCCGCCCGGTCTGATGAGCGGCCTCTGGCTGTGGTGATCATGCCCACCACAGACTGGAATCATGCCTTCGATTCATTTCCCGCGTATGCCGATATCCGCGGCACTTACCGTGTGATGTATTACGAAACCGACAACGAGGATCAGGCTTTTGAGTATATCGAAGATGCGACCAAGGATGAGCAGTCCTCTTTGTTACTCCTGGGAGGTCATGGTTTGCAGACAGCCCTTTATTGGGGTGAGGGGAACTCCGACGACGATTATCTGGGGCTGGCTGACGAAGTGCAGATCGCTTTTTTAAAGGATGACGTGAAGAATGACGTTATCCTTGCAAGCTGCAGCACAGGAAAAGGCAGGGAAGAGCAGGCCAACCTGGCTAATATGCTCTACCGTGTCTGTGGTTGCGATGTCTATGCCCCGTCTCAAATTAGTTCTGCTCCGACGGTTTCCGTTTCTGGGGAAGGGGGAGAAACTCGGGTGGCCGCTGTCAATTTCGGCTATTACCTGGATACTGTAGTTGAGACGTACCACGCGTTGCCGGACAGCGGTTCGTTCACCGGATTTAACCAGGCCATAGCGGCCGATGCGCGTAATGATGATCCGTGGACCAACAAAGGGACTGTGCTTGTGGATTCAGGCAAATATCAGACGGCCATCACCAGCTTGGACAAAGCCATAGCGCTGGATTCAAAGCCGACGGCAGACCGCTGGCGGTGGTGATATCCTCAACTTACTGGGGAGGATGGAGAGAAGAGGACATAATCAATAAAGATAAGGAGATGATCGCTTCATTGGTCGACAACGGTTACCGGGTGCTTTATACAATGTCGGGAGTAGGAAAGAATTGCCGGGAAGGCTCTAAAAGCGAACCGGCGGAAGTGCCGGTTTTGCACTGACACGGAAATCAGGGTGGCCTGGGCGCTGTGATGGATCGGGGAGGGCAACACTCTCAGCACATATAACATAAATGTCCTGAATATCCTGGATCAGGATACTGGAGAAAGGCGGTTCAATAATCTTCAGCATTTGCAGCGAGGCGGAAGGCGGATGCGGCGCCGACAATATCGCCGGCATGTTCCGCAATGTTTTTCGCGACGAAGCCGGGCATGTGTTAGGGCCGGCATTACAAACAGTGTGGAAATACTAATCGGTGGAGACGGGAGAATTTTAGGGATTAAATATCACTACAACGATTGCGGTGACGTTGACATGTAAGTCTGCGTTGACAGATGCAGGCACAGGCGTTGCTGCCTTAACGGAAGAAATATACTATTTGAAAAAGGAGGTGAGAAAAATGCGCGATATGAGAGTGCGGTATATCGCGGTTTCCCGTGTTTCGGAGGCGGAACAGATAATGTTCCTTTCCTGCCGCGACATATCGGGAAGGGCGCGGTTGTTCTACATCAATAAGGGAGAAGTGAAGACCAAAGTCCGCTCCGGATGGCGGGAGGCCGACCCTTTAACCGTGGGAATGCTGCTGC
>CAZOTP010000345.1:0-3527 GCA_964582655.1 uncultured Pirellulales bacterium
AATGGGAACCTGCAGCTCCCGCCAATCCCCCGGACCCATATCCGATTCGGTCGAATTTGCATAATGCCACCGGTCCCAGTCGAACAATTCATCCTCGCCCATGCCTCCGGTGACGAATTCCACATGGTTGTCGCCGAACAGGATATTGAGACCTTTGGGCTTGTTGATGGAACCGTGTGGAATGGAGTCCCAGTGATGCATATTGTCGTAAAGGTAGGCGCGGGTGCTGAGTTTGTCGAGTTTATAGATGCCGTGAGGCCAGTACAGATAAGAAATGCGGGTGCGGTTGGAAGTGATTCCATCCGGTTTGATCCATTCTCCGGTCACAGGGTCCGTGTACATATCGTAGGAGTACCAGCGGCTCCAGGATTGATCGGACAACCCGATTTGTCCGGGGCAGTACAAAATCTGATGATCTGGAAGAATTCCCTCCTCCACCAGATACGCCAGATTCAGCGGAAGCAATTCCGTATGGCTCTCGTCTTTCCACACATCTGCTTCGTAGGCCCGGTACCCATACCAGGCAACTCCCTTCGGTTTGCTCATGGGCGGAATATTCCCCTTGTGATCGTTGTTGTAATTATGAAATCCCAGTCCGATGCTTCGCTCATCGGCGCTGCACATCACGCGTTTGGCGGTATTTCTTGCCGCATTCAGCGCCGGCAGCAGGATGCTCATCAGAAGCGCGATAATGGAGATCACCACCAGCAGTTCAATGAGGGTAAACGCGGAATTCTTCCGATACGTCATAACGACGCTCCTTGCGTGAAAAGAGATGTTTTGCCGCGAATTCTGGGCCGTAAAAACGAACCATCCACAAATATATACACTTTATTATACCCAAAACTGTTCGGCGGGGGAAGAAAAAAACGTATCCGCTCCATCTTTCTGTTATGGTTTGTAGAGTTCTCTCTGGCGGCAAGGCTTTTGATACGGCCGGAAGGGGGGGATGCAAATTTCCCAGCATTGGGCATTCCAAATTTTGGGATGAGCCAGACCAACGCGGGGGGGGGGGATGGCTATCCTCCGGGTTTCAAGGGATGGCATTTGCCGGGGATCGCGGTTTCAGATAGGTTCGCAGCACCGACTGGAATTCCTGCGGGTCGATGGGTTTGTTGAGATGGAGGTTGCAGCCGGCGTGGAGACTGCGGGCCTGGTCTTCGAGCATCGCATGGGCGGAAATGGCGACAATCGGAGTTGCAATCCCCTTGCCGCGAAGGATTTTCGCGGCTTCCAGGCCATTGAGGACGGGCATTTGAATGTCCATCAGGATCAGGTCATAGGCCCGCTGGGTTGCGGCCTCCACCGCTTGCTGCCCGTTCTGGACAAACGTTGCCGAAAGCCCCGCTTTTTTCAGCAGCGTCTGGAACAGAAGCTGGTTCTGCGGATTGTCTTCGGCGACGAGAATCGTTCCTGTCAAAGAATGTTGTTCTTCGGCGGAAGAGGCCTGTTCAGGACCGTTCCATTCCACGGGAGTTTCGTCGGGGAGGGCCATTTCCATTTCGACGGGGACCCAGAAGGAGAAAGTGGTTCCGCTGCCGGGGGCGCTGTGGAACTGAATTGATCCGTCCATGAGTTCGATGAGTTTTTTGGTGATGGCCAGCCCCAGTCCCGTGCCGCCGTATTTCCGCGTGGTGGAGCTGTCGGCCTGGGTGAATTCCTGAAAGATGAGATTTTGCTTGTCCGGCTCGATTCCGATGCCGGTGTCTTCGACGGAGAACCGCATCCCGGCGCGGCCGTCCCGGCTTTCGACGGCCAGGGCGAGATCGATGGACCCCGTTTCCGTGAATTTGAGGGCGTTGCCGACGAGATTGATCAGGCACTGTTGAAGGCGAAGGGAATCGGCATGGATGGTTTCGGGGAGCGTCGAACGGCGTAGGATTCGGAAGCGGAGGTTCTTTTTGGCGGCGGCGGGGCGGAACATCTCGTCGATTTGACGGAGGAAATCGTCCAGGATAAAGGCGGTTTTTTCGAGCGTGATTTTCCCGGCTTCGATTTTGGAGAAGTCCAGAATGTCGTTGATGATTCGCAGGAGGTTTTCCGCAGAGGTGCGGATGGTCTGGACGAAATCGCTCTGCTCGCCGGTGAGTGGTTCTTCGGCGAGAATTTCGCTGAACCCGATGATGGCGTTCATGGGCGTCCGGATTTCGTGGCTCATATTGGCCAGGAACGCCGATTTCGCCGCGTTGGCCTGGTCGGCCTGGATCTTGGCGTGCTGGAGACGGGTTTCGGTGGTCTGGATGCGGTCCAGCATCTGATTGATGTTGTTCTGGAGGAATCGGATTTCGAGCGGACCATTTTCGCTGAGACGGTGGGACAGATCGCCCGTGGATTTGATGCGGTCAATGCTGCGTTGGAGGGAGGAAAGCGGCGTAAGGATCAGCTTTTTGAGGAGTGCATACACCAGCAGAATGATGGCAAGGCCCGCCAGAACAAGCCAGAGATTGGCAAAGGCGGCGGCTTCTTTGCCGTACGCGAAGATGTCGCGGTTCATGCGGACTTCCAGGCGCAAGGGGACGTTCCGCATGTCGCGAAGTTCGGTATAGGCCGTCAGATGATTGGCATCGGGCAGATGGATGAAATGGGCGTGATTTTTATTGTCACAGAGCACAGTCTGCTTCGAATCGCCGGAGGGGTTGGCGGGGATGCCGTCCCGCCCTGCCGCCGCGATGGAAAAATCCACACGCGTCTGTTCGCTTAATTCCCGGATGGTTTCGAGGTTCAAAAATCGCACCATGACCAGGGTCCCCATGATGGGACCTTCATGGTTGCTGGTGAGAATCGGGCGGGATGCGACCAGGAGCAGCCCGCCGGGCATGCTCACGATTCCATCCAGCGTGCTGTCGATGGACTTGTGGCTCAGCAGAAAATGACCGGAATCAATATCGGGGTTGCCGGGGAAAAGCCCCAGCGGGTCCGGATCGGCGGATTCGGAATTCTCCGCACGGGAATAGATAATCTGCCGGTCCCGGTTGAGAAAATAGATGCCATTGAGACCGTTGGTTTCGAAACTGCTTTCAGTCAGGTTGCACTGCACATACTCCGGGTTCCGGTCCTGGCAGAACCGGTAGGTATCGTCCCAGTTGGCCCAGTCGGCGTTGAGTTTCCCCAGGTGATACAGTTCCCTCTGGATGGCGTCGATGCACCGGTCGGAATTCTTAACAGCCTGCCGGCGTTCGAATTCCTGAAAGCTGGGTATGACGGAATTCTGGATGATGAGAAATTCCAGTCCCGCCAGGAATACGATGCAGCCGATCAGGCTCAGGATGACGATTTGTTTGAGCGACATACGAGGTCCTTGTGTGCTGTTCTTCATTCCGCGGGGCGAAGTTCCGCCGCTTCGCCTGCTCTTAGTTCGGGCATCCGATGTTCCGGGAAAATCGGATACACCCTTTTCTCTATCGGTTTGCGGATTGGGGGGGAGTATGAAAAAACGGCCGGGCGGCAATTATTCCTGAGTTTTCGGATGGAGGAATCCTGCCGAACGGGGGGATCGTCGTGGAGACCGGGGGATTTTTCAAGCGGCC
>CAZOTP010000346.1:0-3521 GCA_964582655.1 uncultured Pirellulales bacterium
GCACACTCACGGGTAAACTGAATCGAGCCCCATGGGAAGATTTTATAGGAATCGTTTTATTCTCTCTGGTCACTTATTTGATTTATGCGCTTCTAATCCGAATACTCATTCTTTTTGGATGTTCTTTACACCCTATGACCTTTTTTTCCACTGTTCTTGATGAAAAAGCCACCCTGAATTGGAATGAAATTATTTTTGCGTCCCTGCTTGCTATTCCAGTCGGATTTTTTGCCTCTTTTTTTCATACCCATAAGGTTATCAATAAGCTGGGACATTTCTTCCGCGTTACTCAACGATTCGGCGATGAGGACGTTTGGGAGTTATATCACAATATGCCTGGGAACGAATGGGTGTACGTACGGGATCATAAACTTTCTCTGACCTATTACGGATGGATTTACGCCTATTCCGATTCTGAAAAAGAACGCGAGTTATTGATGCAAGACGTGGAGGTTTTTAGTTCTGAAGAAAAGGGGGAACCTCTTTATCACCGCAAAATTCTCTATATTTCACGCCATCGACACGATTTGACTATTGAAGTGCCTTTAATTCCTGATACAATACAAAGAACAGGACAACAAAGCCATAAACAGGAGACATAGCCATGGCGAAGCAAATAATAACTTCCAAAGACAAGTTTGTAGAAGGTCGCGTTAACAAAGGCGGGATAAAGAACCAACCAACAACCCCACGGCCCCAGATCAGGCCGGAACCTCAAAAGCCAGCGCCTCCCAAAGCAGGATCAACAACCTAGCGATCAGGCTTTCAAGCATTTAATGTTATTGTTTATTGAATTCTGCCCGTAAGACGAGGATCCAATAGAGTGTGGGGACTTTGGAGCGGCAGATTATGGCGACGGACCGGGAGATTGACGGTTTGGTGTATGGGTTATACGGGTTGACGGAGGAGGAGGTAAAAGTGGTGGAGGGAAAGAAGGTGTGAAAGGTGCGAAAAGGAAGAGAAGATGGATCCCTGCCTTCGCGGGGATGACAACGAGCGCACAGGGTGAACGGGTGGTTGAGATTGCCGCGCTTCGCTCGCAATGACAATCAGCGCTGGCGGCGGCCAGCCGCATTTTCAAGAGGGGCTGTTGTTTTATTTGGTGTGCCGAGGCACACCCTACCGAATGGAGGAAGAGTCCCGGCGCTGGCGATTGCGGGGGCGCTGTGCCGGGGGAGAAGGAGGCGAAAGGTGTGAAAGGTGGGAAAGGTGGGAAAGGAAAAAGAGTGATTCGTGGTATGCGGCTTGTGGTGAGAAAAACATGGCGTGCGGTTTGTTTGGGGGGTATGATGAGCGGGTTGGGAACCGCGATGACGGCCCTGGATTTTCAAGAACCTGCGAGGTGAACATGAAACGGCATTGGAACGCGTCGGCAATCGGGATTTTATTTTGGAGCGGGCTGTGTCTGGGGGCGGGAGAAACTCCCGCGGCGGCGCCTCCGGCTGCCGGCCGGGACGTGCGGGATATTCTGGGTGCGACGCACGTGATCGGGCGGTATTGCCTGACGGAGAAGGATTTTCTGAACGAGGGGGCGGATCAGCTTCTGGCGCTGGGCTCGCGGGTGATCAAGGTGTGGTTTTACGCCAAGCACAACGAGCCGCCCCGGATTATGTATCCGTATCATTCGCAGTGGCCGGATGTGAAGAGTCTGGCGGAGGCGGCGGCGCTGCCTTATTACAAGGCGCTGTTCGAGAAGCCGTTCACGACGTATGTGCTGACGGTGACGGCGCTGGGGCGGGAACACGATTACTGGCGGACGGGGATTACGGCGGAGCAGGAGGCGGACGAGACGAAGCAGTTTTATGAGCTTTCAAAAACGCTGCTGACGACGTATGCCAATACGGGCAAGACGTTTGTTTTGCAGCACTGGGAGGGGGACTGGATGGTGCGGGGGCATACAGACAGCGGCAAAGACCCGGAGCCGGCGGCGCTGGAGAACATGGTGAAGTGGCTGAACGCGCGGCAGGCGGGTGTGACGAAGGCGCGGAAGGACGCGGGCGAGAAGGGCGTGAAGATTTATCACGCGGCGGAGGTGAACAAGGTGTATCTGGCGATGCGGGAGGGCAGGCCGAACATGATTAACCGTGTGATTCCCAGGACGACCGTGGACCTGGTGTCGTATTCGGCGTGGGATACGATGGTGGATCAGCGGGAGGATCCGAAGGTGTTCCGGGAGGCGCTGGATTTTATTGCGAAGAATACGCCGGACCATCCGGAGCTGGGGGACCGGAATGTGTATGTGGGAGAGTTCGGGCTGCCGGAAAACGATTTTTCGGCGGAGGAGGTGCAGAAGGTGATTCGCAGCACGGTGGAGACGTCGCTGGACTGGGGAGCGCGGTACGTGATTTACTGGCAGCTTTACTGCAACGAGTTCAAGAATCCCCAGGCGGTCGCGCCGGTGTCGAAGAATGAGGATGTTCGGGGATTCTGGCTCATCCGGCCGGATGGGACGAAGTCGTGGGTGTGGGAGTATTTTCAGGGATTGCTGAAGCCGTGAGACGGAACATTTGCCACCAAGGGGCCAAAGCACCCAGATAATATGAACACGTGTCTTTTCGAGAACTAGGGCCAATAAGTGCTGGCGGGTGCTGGATCGTTGGGGAGAATCTGGGAGTTGACCGGGTCGGCGGCGGATTTGACGGATTTGATGGGGCCGGCGGCGGAGATGGTGGCGCCGGAGATGTATTTCATGGAGATTTTGCCGATGGCCGAATCGGAGCGGATCAGCGAGCCGTCGAGGAGACCGGCTTTGGAGGATTTTACGGAACCGATATCGCCCCTGGCGAGAATGCGGGAGAGGATATCGCCCTGAACGGAGAGGCTCTTGATGCCTCCCTGCCAGGCGAAGACGTCGGCGTTGAGTCCGCCATGGGAGATTTTGAGCGAGGTGATGCTGTCGGCGTGGAGTTCACCTCCGGTCCAGCTTTGGGCCTGGAAGGATTTGAGGGCGCCGGCGAGGTCGAAGAGGACATCATCGCCGATGTGATTGACTTTGACCGACGTTCCTCCCGGCGCGGTGTAGTGGGTGAGGATTTCGGCCCCGTCGAGGATGTTGTTGAGTTTGAGGGTGCGGATGCTGTTCACGTCGATCGTGTTGAGCAGGTTGGTTTTGGAGGCGGTGAGCTGTTTGAGATCGGAGGAATAGTTCTGTACGGGGTAGATGCCGTCGAGAAGGGTTTCGCCTTTGCTTTTGAGGGTAAGGATGGAATTGGTGGAGGTGCCATAGACGAAAATTTGCGGATTGCCGTCGCCGCTGAGGAGGACATCGGCCCAGCCCGCGCCGGTGAGGGAGTAGGTTACAATGTCGGTGCTGACGGGGTCGGTAAGCTGGAGTTTGAGCCTGGTGCGTCCGCCGAAGGAGCCGAACCGCCAGGCGACTTCGACGGGTGCGGCGCTGACGGACATATCGTTGGAGGGATTGATGTCGATGGCCTGGTCGCTGGGGAGGATTTCCGCGATGAAGTACTCCATGCCGGGGAGGGTATCGGGCTGCACGGTGAGCTTGGCGAAGACAGAAAGGG
>CAZOTP010000347.1:0-3456 GCA_964582655.1 uncultured Pirellulales bacterium
CCATCTTTTTCTTCTCGCCACTAGCCACTAGCCACTCTCTTCCCACTCGCCACAAACCACGAATCACTCTTTTCCTCATCCATGCCGATCCCTTTTTGTGGATAAATTGTGGATAACCTGTTCGCCTCCACCCCCTCAAATCAAGATTACCCACTCCCATTGCCGATATTCCAATAGAAACAGACTCTGTCTGTAAATGGAATGATGAGTCGATAACTCTTTTAAATATAAATACTTATGCTGCGTGTACCATTGGAATCCGCCAGGGCCGGAATGACCCTCGCCCGGTCCGTGCATAACCCCCAAAAGCCGGATCACATCCTGCTCAAGGCCGGATTCTCCCTTGACGATGAAACCATCCTCCGGATGCGAGAACTGCGCATCCGAAGTGTCTGGGTCAAATACCCAAACCTCAATTTTCTCGATGAAATTCTTGATCCGGAAATCAAAGACCAGAACCAAAAAATCTACAGCACCCTGAAAACGCAATTCTCTGATGCACAAGAACTTAGCCTCGCTAAAATGGATTACTCCCAGTACGTCCAACACATGAGCAATCTCTTCCAGCACCTGCTGAACAACAAGACCGCCGTCTCTGGTTACCTCGAAGATCTGCAGGGCGAATCCGAAGACATCCTCTATCACGGCACGGTCGTGGCGTATCTCTCGATGCTCGTTGGAATTAGGCTCGAGGCCTACCTCCTGAAAGAAAGGCCCCAATTGCCCGCCCACCTGGCGACAAATCTCACCAGCCTGGGCGTTGGAGCCCTCCTGCACGATGTCGGCAAACTCAGCATTTCAAAGGAGTTACGGGAATTTCACCCCACCGCGCAGGATATGGGAACACCCCAGTGGCAGCAGCACACCGAAGCGGGCTATGAAATGGTCAAAGGCGGCCTGGACCCATGCGCTGCCCAGGTTGTACTGAATCACCATCAGAACTTTGATGGCAGCGGATACCCCCCCCGGAAACAAAGACCCGAATGCCCAACTGAAAAAATACCCCTTAAAGGATCGGAAATCCATGTTTTCTGCCGCATCGCAAGTGTCGCAAACTGTTATGAGAACTTGCGTTATATGCCAGACGGGACATATGCCCCGTCGATCGTCGCCTTAAAGCGGCTGCATAAATCCGGATACGCCAAGTGGTTCGACCCGACCGTTTATCAGGCATTTTTGGAGACCGTGCCGCCTTTCTCTTTGGGTGAAATGGTCACGCTGAGTAATGGACAACCTGTTGTCATTACTGAAATTAACGATAAAGAACCGTGCCGGCCCACGGTTCGCCCCGTTGATCCGGAACTGGCAGCGCAGGCAGAGGATAAACCCGTCCATGCCAGCGAGGACAACGCCAAAACCGCGGAAAATGACATTAACCTCATGGTACAAAGAGACTTATTTATCGCTAAAGCGGGCGATTTTGACGTGAAAAAGTACCTTTATTAACGCTATTAGAGCATTTTCCCCTGTTTTTCTTTTCCCGGTTCCCTCCCTGTGAATTATCCTGATTCTTCTTGTGGATAACCTGTTTGATACCGCATCCAAAACCTGCTTTTTCTAACACCGTACCGCGTCCGTTTGTCCCATGCTGTGATATCAGTACTGATAATGAAGTTTTTTACCTTTTAAACAAAACAGGTTATCCACAAAGCGGATTTTTATAATCCTTGATTTACAGGATCGTTACGGCACTTGGAACCAAAAAAAACAGGTTTCACAGGGTATATGAATATTACTACTTTCTTTTTTACATTAATTCTTTTATTCTTAATATCTAATTTGATTCATGGAGATTCGATTATGAAGGTGAAAAGCAATCGAACCGCTTTGTTTGAAGCCGTGCAACTGGCGTCGTCCATTGTTCCGCCCCGCACTCCCAAGCCCATTCTGCAATGCGCGAAGATCGAGGCACAGGAGGCGGAGAAGAAACTGGTGATTGTCGCAACGGATGGCGAGATCACCCTGCATGCCACCGTGCCTCAGGTTCAGATTGTGGAGGCGGGGGCGATGGTGCTGCCGGCGGAGCGGATCACGGCGATTCTGCGGGAGAGCGCGGACGAGACGGTCGATCTGGAAGAGGCGGATGGAGTCTGTCAGGTAATCGGCAAGGACAGCCGGTTCCGGATATACGGTCATGACGCGGGTGATTTTCCGGCTGTGGAGGCGATCGCGCGGGACGGCGGCACGCAGATCGAGGCGGGGGTGTTGAGAAAGATGATTCATCAGGCCTCTTTTGCCGCGGCGAAGGAGAGCACGCGGTATGCGATTAATGGCGTGCTGTGGGAGCAGTCCGGCAAGAAACTATATATGGTGGCGACGGACGGGCGGCGCCTGACGCGCGTGGAGGGGGACCTGATCAAGGCGCAGAAGGAAACGGAACAGACCGCGATCATTCCCCTGAAGACGCTGATGGTTCTGGAGCGGGTCTTGAATGATCCGGAAGAGAAGGTGGAGATTGTATTCGCGAACAACCGTGTGGTGATCTATACCGCGCGGGCGGAGTTATCAAGCACGCTGGTGCAAGGCCGGTTCCCGAAATACACGGATGTGCTGCCAACGGGATGCGACAAGAAAACGGTTTTACAGACCGAGGCGTTTCGAAGCGCGGTGCGGCGGGTGGCGCTGTTGACCAACGAGCAGTCGCGCGGGGTGCTTCTGACGTTTTCGAAGAACAAACTGTGTCTGACGTCCAGCGCGCCGGAGGCGGGCGATGCGGAAATTAATATGGATGTAAATTACGAGGGCGACGAGCTGAAAATCAGTTTCAATCCGCAGTACATTCTGGATATGCTGCGGGTGGTGGAGGAGCCGGAGATAACAGGCGAATTCCAGGAGACCAACAAGCCGGGCCTGCTGCGGAGCGGGAAGAAGTTTCTGTACGTCCTGATGCCCGTGACCGGGTAAGCGGGGCGGGCGATGGCTCGGTACTGGGACAAGTCGCAGCTCGATCGGGTGTGGCGGAACCGCCAGAGGAAAGTCTCCACGCATCCTTTGAAAGAGGGAGTGCAGTTTTTTTTGAAGAAGGTGGTGTATCCCCGCCACAAGAGGATGTCGGCGGTTGCGCGGGCGTGGACGGAGCTACTGCCGGCGGAGCTGCGGGAGCATAGCTGGCTGGCGGGGGTCCAGAAGGGGCAGCTTCGGGTGCTGGTGGACAGCGCTCCGCATCTGTATGAACTGAATCTGCTGGTGAAGGGGGGTCTTCTGAATCAACTGCGGGATCTGTGTCCGAATGTGAGTTTGAGCGCGATCCGGCTGGAGAGGGGGGTGTGGTACCGCGTGGACGCGGACGGGAATAAGATTATCGATCTATAAAACGGGGAAAAGAATTCACCACGAATTACACCAATCTTTCACGAAAGGAACACGAAATATTTTTTTGAAAATAAAGAAGCTGGAATAATGTTTTTATTGGAGGGTTTCATGGATCAAGTAGCAATAGAGGCGGAGAATGAGCGG
>CAZOTP010000348.1:0-284 GCA_964582655.1 uncultured Pirellulales bacterium
GAACATCAGCACCATTTTTTTTGCGTCGATCATGATGTATCTGCTGGCGTGCTGGAAAACGGGGCAGGCTCGCCGTCTGTTCTGGATGATTCCGCTGATGATGATCTGGTCGAACGTGCATGGAGGATTCATCTACGCGATTCTGGTGTTCGGCATCATGCTCGGCGGGTCTATGGTGTCCAATCTTTTTCTTCGCTTGTTCCGCCGCGATTTTTCCGGACGGAACTGGAAGGAACTTTTGCTTCCCGGTGGGATTTTGAGGGCGATTGTTTTGATTCCCGGCA
>CAZOTP010000348.1:319-3453 GCA_964582655.1 uncultured Pirellulales bacterium
CTGACGCATCCGTTTCTGGTTGCCAGCGGGGAGGAAGGGCGGCAATGGCGTCAGGTATCCGAGTGGCATCCGATCTATCAGCCGGGGTATGGGAATGAAAAGCCGTATTTTGTGTTTCTGGCGATTTTTGCCGTTACGATTGCAATGCGGCTGATTGGGTTCGGCCGACAGCGGGGGGAATCTCGCGGCTCGCGGGGACATCCGGAGGGGCGTTGTCGGAAGGGGGGCATCCTCCCGGATCTGGCGCAGTGGGGCGTGATCGGGGTCACGCTGTGGATGTCGATACAATCGCGCCGGTTTATTTTTCTGGGATCGGTGGTCCTTGCCCCGTATCTTGCCGTATTGATGCAGGATGTGATCCGGACGATTCGGGAACGTCGGGAGAGGCAACGGGGGCCAGGGCCAAACCATTCCGGGGAGGGGGAAAAACGGCTTACTCAATTGATATGGGCCGGCGCGGGCATTCTGGGGGCGATTTTTGCGCTGGGCATGTGGGATACGTATTATCGGCCCAGCGAGGAAGGGATGGAAGGCAGCCTATTTCGGCAGATGGTGGGCATCGAGGATCAGCCCGTCGAGGCGATGGCCTTTCTGGATGTCAATCGGATATCGGGGGTGGTTCTGAACGAATGGACGCAGGGGGGGTATGTGAGTTTCGGACAAACGCCCGACGCCCGCACGGGTTCGCCTCCGTGCAAAGTGGTGATGGACGGCCGGGCGCAGGCGGCGTATTCGCTGGCATCCTTTCAGCGGTACAATGAGCTTCGGCCTTATGTCAATCCGCAGGATCCGGCGTGGGGCAGGCAGGTATCGATGCGACGTCAAACCCTTCAGAATGTGCTGAAGCAGAATCAATTATCACCGGACGATCCGAAGTCATGGGATATTCTGGTTCAGCGGTGGAGCGGGGATCCCCGACTGTATCTCGAAGGCATCGCGCTGAGCTATGCGGAACCGGGATTGTATTCGGCTATTCTGAAACACGAAGGAATTACAGCCGTGCTGTTCCGGAAAGACACCGCCTATTATTTGTACAATCATCTGCGAAGCTCGGGGGACTGGATTGAAGTCTATTCGGACTGGCGGCACTCCCTGCTTCTGCGGCACGGGGCTCCGGAAAATGAGGCACTGCTTCGCGCGATGCCCGAAAACTGGGCGTATCCCACGGAAGCGTCGCGGCAGCGCATGATCGCGATGTGGCAAAGCCGACGGAAAAACAACGATGAGGCGCTGGCGGGCCTGAACGGCCTGATGGGCATACAAACGGAATTCCACCGCGGATTTCTATACGAACCGATTCTTCAGGCGGGAAGCCGGCTGGGACGACAGGATCTGCTGTGGAGCTATTTTCAAAGTCAGTACCGGGAGATGAAGCAAGACGAACAGGCAGGCCGGCGGTTCGGCCGAAAGGGGCGGCGTTATTCCCTCGCGCTGTGCTGCAGTATTCTGGAGGATCTGGCGCGAAAGCAGAAATTATCACCGGAGGCGGAATTGTATCGCCGGGAAAAGGAGCGGTATCAGTCCCTGCCGGTGGAGGAGCATTTGCCGTGGAGGGGCTGGCTGTGGTGACCGGAAAGCGAATTTCGTTGTCGGTGTTTTTCCCCTGTCACAATGAAGCGGGGAATCTGCCCCGTGTGATTGCGCGGGCGAAGGAGATTCTGCCCGGAATCAGCGACGATTTCGAGATTCTGATTATCAACGACGGAAGCACCGACGGCACCGGCGAGCTGGCCGAGCAATTCGCCGCGGGGGATTCACGGATTCGCGCGGTCCATCATGAGCGGAACCTGGGCTACGGGGGGGCGGTGCAAAGCGGAATCCGGGCCTCCCGAAAGGAATGGATATTCTACACGGACGGCGACGGGCAGTTTGACCTTGCCGATCTGGGGGGGCTGACTGACCTGACGGAAGACTACGACCTGATCGCCTGTTACCGGATCCGCCGAAACGAAGGGATGATTCGCCGGTTTAACGCGTGGGCGTGGGGGCGTCTGATGCGAATTCTGCTGGGATTGAAGGTGCGTGATATCGACTGCGCGTTCAAACTGTTCCGGCGGGACATTTTTAAATCGATTGCGATGAAAAGCCGGGGGGCGTTAATCTCCGCCGAAATTCTCGCCCGGGCCCAGCGAAAGGGGTATCGGCTTGTTCAGCGGGGAGTGGCCCATTACCCCCGTCTGTCCGGACGCCCCACCGGGGCCAAACCGGCGGTTATCCTACGGGCCTTTCGGGAATTAATCGCCCTTCGAAAGGATATTCTTCGTTCGTGACGGCCGGCTGGAACCAACGCATTAGTACGGAATATCGAGCATTTTGATGAATTCAAAGTCGGGGACGTAATTTTTATGCCAAGATTGCTCCCATAGCTTTTCCGCGACTACAGCCTCCACATGCCCGTCTATATACGATAAATTGGTTTTTCGATTGTTGTGCCTATCCAGGCAGAAACGACCCATATGAGAACCATAAGAGCCATCCGCATCACCTGGGGGTTGATCTGTTGCCATGGGCCATGCATCAGGCCAAGTACAATCACCAAAACAAGGAACTTCGGAAGGGAACTTAATCGCGTTTATACTATTGAAATAATAAGAACCTGCATTTTGAACCGTAAAATATCCAGATCGTTCTGAACCCCCATAAAGCCAACTGTTAATTCCATAACTCCCCTGGATAGGAAGAATATTTTTTTCGGGATAGGTTTTGCTAAGATTATATCTTTGGAGATGCCCCCAAATCCATGGATTTTGTCGTGAAGCCGACTTGCATTCCTGGGGGTAATTTTCCCACGTCAGGCTTTCTTCGGGGACAGTTTTGGTTTTAGGACAGTACCGCACATCGACTACATCGTGATATTCAGCAATCACATCCATATAAAGGACGCCCACATGGTAGTCGAAAGGTTTTCCATTATTATTTTCCCAGTAGAGGGTCATGGCTCTTTGGAGGCCCCTCAGGTTGGCCTGGCAGACAATGACCTTGGAAGCCTCTCTGGCCTTGTTCAGGGCGGGCATCAGGATGGATACCAGCAGGGCGATAATGGAAATCACGACCAGAAGCTCAATTAATGTGAAGGCTTTTCTGCGAACCATAAAGCATCCTTTCCGGAGCGGAAACAGAAAATTTATAATACT
>CAZOTP010000349.1:0-3420 GCA_964582655.1 uncultured Pirellulales bacterium
TTAGCACTGGATACCCGCGGCAAGGTCCCCAGGTTCAGATACAAACCGTCAAATTCCGTCCGGTGTGCGGGAGTGGAACAGCCGGCAAAGCCAAGCATCAAGGCCGTTAAAAGACCGTAGGATAAGAAGATTTTCATCCGAAGTTCGGCTCCTTTCCTGTTTTTTATGGATTTTCCGACAGTTTGTCCATTCTGAGGAAATTTTTCTTATTATCAATCCTTTTTTATGGTAAAGTCTCTCCTTTGGGATTCCAGTGTGCCTCTGGACGCCCCGCCTGCAAAGGGCCTTGCACCCTGCGAGTTCAGGTGCGGAAATGTAATCCGTTGCCCTAAAACAGATTAGGAGTATGCCGTGAGCCAGGAAGCGATCCTTAAAATCAATGAACAGGAATACAAACTTCCCGTGATTGTCGGTTCGGAGCAGGAGCGGGGCATCGATGTGACCCGTCTCCGGCAGGAGAGCGGATGCATCACCCTCGATCCGGGCTTTGCCAACACAGGATCCTGCACCAGCAACATTACCTTTATCGACGGGGACAAAGGCATCCTCCGCTACCGGGGGATCCCGATCGAGGAGCTTGCCGAACACAGCAATTTTATCGAGGTGGCGTATCTGCTGATCTGGGGCGAGTTGCCAAATGCCCGCCAGCGGGAGCGGTTTTCCTCCTACCTGACCGACAACGCCGGTCTGCATGAAAATCTGAAAAACCATTTTGAGGGATTCCCCAGCAACGCTCATCCGATGGCGATGCTCTCGGCGATGATCAATGCGCTGGGCTGCTATCATCAGGAAATGGTCGCCCCCTCCGACAAACGCACGCTGGAATTCGTCGCGGCCAAGCTCATCAGCAAGGTACGGACCATCGCGGCGTTTTCCTATAAAATGATGCGGGGGGAACCCTTTATGTATCCCGATCCCAATCGCCGCTATGTCTCCAATCTCCTGCACATGATGTTCTCCGTGCCCCACAAATACTATGAAGCCAGCCCGGAAGTCAATCACGCCCTGGACATGATACTGACACTCCACGCGGACCATGAGCAAAATTGCAGCACGTCCACCGTTCGGATGGTCGCTTCCGCGGATGCGAACCTGTTTTCCTCGATTTCCGCGGGCGTGTGCGCCCTGTGGGGCCGGCTCCACGGCGGGGCCAATATGGCGGTCATCGAACAACTGGAGAAAATCCGCGAAGGAAACCTGACGCCTCAAAAGTGCATTGAAATGGCGAAGGATAAAAACAGCGGCTTCCGGCTGATGGGCTTTGGCCACCGGGTTTATAAAAACTTCGATCCGCGGGCTAAAATTCTCAAGAAAGCCTGTCAGGAAGTCTTTCGGAAGCTGGAGCACTCCGATCCCCTGCTCGATATCGCGATGGAACTGGAGGACCTTGCCCTGAAGGACTCCTATTTTATCGAACGCAAACTCTATCCGAACGTGGATTTCTACAGTGGATTGATTCTTCGGGCAATTGGAATCCCGACGGAATTTTTCACCGTTCTGTTTGCCATCGGCCGGCTGCCGGGATGGATCGCCAACTGGAAAGAAGTCAGCGAAAGCGCTCCGCGGATCGCACGGCCCAGGCAGATCTATACCGGATATACGCTGCGGCATTATGTGCCGATGGACCAGAGAAAATAAGCGGCGCGTCTGATGTTCAAAGCCGCATAGTGAGCATTTGATGTTTACCGGCCTGGTGGAAGCTGTTCAAAATGTTCGGAAGATCGCCGATCATTCCGGCGGGCGGATGCTATCCATTCCGCTGGGCGATCTCTCTACCGACACCAAACCCGGCGACAGCATCTGTGTTCAAGGCGTTTGCCTGACCGTATCCCGCATGCATGGGGAGCTGGCGGAATTCGACGTGATGCCGGAGACGCTGCGATGTTCCACCCTGGGCGATCTTCGGCGAAATGACCGGGTGCATCTGGAACGGGCGATGCCCGCGACAGGCCGTTTTGGCGGGCATATGGTCCAGGGGCACATCGACGGAGTGGGGACAATCGATCAGATCATTCAGAATTCCCAAGGGCATGTCCTCTGGATTGAGGCGGGGGCGGACCTGATGGACCTGATGATTCCGAAAGGCTCCGTTGCCATTGACGGCGTGAGCTTAACCATCGTCAGCGTCGAGCCGTCCCGCTTCAGCGTGCATCTGATCCCGACAACGCTACGGGAAACCGCGTTTCCCTGGCGTAAAAAAGGAGACCGGGTGAATCTGGAGGCGGATCTGATCAGCAAATGGATCAAAAAGCGTCTCGATCAGATGCTTTCCAAGGGGAATATTTCCTGTCTTTCTATGGAAAAACTGCGGGATCAGGGCTTCGCATAACCTTCTCCATCGTATATAATAAGATGAGTACGGGAGCGGCCGGTCCGATGTCGGGCCTGCCGCTTCCTGTTTTACAGAGCTTTCTAAATCTCGCAGCAGGCGGATGTTATGGCGTGGACCGAAACGGACAAACCGGTCATTGGAATCACCATGGGGGATCCGGCGGGCATTGGACCGGAAATTATCGTCAAAACATTGGTGGACCCGTCGATCCGCCGCCGCGCCCGTTACATCGTGTACGGGATGAACGAGCTTCTGGTGTATGCCGGGGATATGGCGGAATTCGATGCATTCTGGGCGCGGGATCAGCATGAAAACATAACCCGGCATTATCCGCACAGCGTTGTCGTCGCGGACTATGATGAAATCAACTGGATCAACATCTCCACCAAAGCGGCACCCAGCAAACATGGGGGGATGGCATCGATGCAGTTTCTGAAAAACGCCGTCGAGGACGCCCAGATCGGAAAAATCGATGCGATCGTAACCGCTCCGATCAGCAAGGAGTCATGGAATCTGGCGGGGTATAAATTTCCCGGCCATACGGAATACCTGACGAAAACAACCCGGGCGAAACGGTCCGGCATGATGTTTGTGGGCGGGCCGTTCCGTGTGATTTTGGCAACCATCCATGAGGCTCTGTTTGAAATCCGGCATCATTTTAAAATCGGGACGGTGTTTGATCCGGTGGATCTGGTCAACGACGCCCTGAAAAAATGGTTTGGCATTGATAATCCCCGGATCGCCGTGGCGGCGCTGAATCCGCATGCCGGCGAGGCCGGGCAGTTCGGGGACGAGGAACTCCGCATTATCAAACCCGCCGTCCTGATGGCGCAGGAAGCGGGGATTAATGTATCCGGGCCTTACCCGCCGGATACGCTGTTTCATCTGGCCCTGGACGGCCGGTTCGACGCGATTGTCGCGATGTACCACGATCAGGGCCTGATTCCGCTGAAGATGCTGGCGTTTGACCGGGCGGTGAATGTTACCCTGGGTCTTCCCATTATCCGCACCATACCGGATCACGGCACAGCATTCGATATTGTCGGGAAAAACATCGCCAACGTGGAAAGCATGAAAGACGCCGTACC
>CAZOTP010000350.1:0-3391 GCA_964582655.1 uncultured Pirellulales bacterium
CAGGGCGTCGCTGAACGGCATCTTTCTCAGCCGCATCCTCAGCCGCCGCATCGCCGCGTTTGAGCTTCAGCCGGTGATTCATTGTGCCGTTCGGACGTTTCTCGCCAGCGCCCTGATGGGACTGGCCGGTTGGCTCACGTGCGCGTATCTCCCGGTCGCAAACAAATACCTTCTGCTTCTGCTTGCCATCGGAGTTTCAGGGATTGTATTTTTCGCCGCATGCCGGGCGATGAAGATTCCCGAAGCAAATGAATTGCTGTCTCTGGCGCGGTCCCGGAAAAAATAACCTTTCCCCCCGATTTTCCTTTCATCCCAGTGATTTACTGAACGTCTGCCAGGCCATATACCCCATAAACAGCACAAAAATCACTCGCAACATCTTGCGCGGAAGATAATGCGTCAGCCAGCTTCCGAAATAACTTCCGACAATCGCCGTGGGGACCAGCATTCCCGCCAGCAGAAGGGACCGGCTCAGCGAAATCCCGTGTTGCGCAATCGTCGCGTTTTTATAGACCGCCCCCGCCAGAGAAACGATCATGATGGACGCCGCGGAGTTGGCAATGGCGTGCCGAAGCGGCATCTTCAAAATCAACTGCTGCAGGGGAACACTGATCGATCCGCCTCCGATGCCCAGCAGTCCCCCCAACAGTCCCGTCGGAAACCCGACGGCAATCAGTTTCCAGACCGTAACCGGCTGATCCGCGGGATAGGAATCGGCAAATGCAACTTTGGAAAAAAACCGCCATACATTATACACCGTGACATACGCCAGAAAAAACGCAAACAGCGTCGCCAGATAGCGCCCCTTTTCCTGCGAGAAAAAGGCGCAGTTGCTGACCGCCACTCCCAGCACAATTCCGACCAGGGAGGGCGGGATAATTCCTTTCGCCACGGCCGGCACAATCGCCCCGGCCCTTCGGTGGGACAGCACCGCCGCTGCGCCGACAAACACGTTGCAGACCATCGCCGATGCCTGAATGAGATGCTGATCGGTCCCGGAATACCCCGCCGCGGTATGGCTCAGGTAAATAATCAGACCCGGAATGATGACCACCGAACCGCCGATGCCCAGCAGCCCCCCAAAAAGCCCCGCCGCCAGCCCGATTCCCGCCTGTGCCGCATATTGCCACATAACTGTCCCGCCGGAAATTCCCCTTTACGCGAAATAATCCTGCAGCGCCTTCACATGCCACTCGCCCTGCCGTAGCGCTTCCATCGCCCGGACCGCCGCGTGCGCCCCCGTCACCGTCGTGATGGTCGGGATCTGATGCATCACCGTCATCGCCCGGATCTTGCCCTCATCCGTCGCCAGCCCTTTCCGCGTCGGTGTATTGATCAGCAGCGCCACATCATTGTTTTTGATATAATCCATGATGTTCGGGCGGCCCTGATTGATCTTCTTCAAAATCGTGCTGGGAATCTTGCGCTCCGCCAAAAACGCCCCCGTCCCCGGGCTGCACAGCAGAACAAATCCCATCCGCACCAGCTTTTCCGCCACATCCGCGATAGATGCCTTGTCCTCATCCCGCACGGACAGATACACATTGCCCTTCCGCGGCAGAGGCACCCCCGCGGCCATCTGACTCTTCGCGAACGCCAGCGGAAAATTCACGTCGATCCCCATCACCTCGCCCGTGCTTCGCATTTCCGGCCCCAGAATCACATCCACGCCCGGAAATTTCGCGAACGGAAACACGCTTTCCTTCACCGAAACGTGCTTGGGAATCATCGCTTCGAGAATCCCCTGCTGCTTCAGGGACACTCCCGCCATGATTTTCGCCGCGACCTTCGCCCACGGAATGCCCGTCGCTTTGCTCACAAACGGAACGGTGCGCGACGCCCGCGGGTTGACCTCCAGCACATACACCGTCTCGTCCTTGATCGCGAACTGCACGTTCATCAGCCCCCGAACCTTCAGCCCCTCGGCCAGTTGGATCGTCTGCCGGCGGATGTCCTTCACCAGCGACTCGCTCAGCGAATACGGAGGCAGCGCGCACGCCGAATCGCCGCTGTGGATGCCCGCCTCCTCGATATGCTCCATCACTCCGCAGATCAATACCTGCTCCCCGTCGCAGACCGCGTCCACATCCACTTCCGTCGCCATATCCAGGAATTTATCGATCAGCACCGGATGATCCCGCCCCACCGTCGAGGCATCCACCGCCCGGGCCATGTACCGGTCCAGATGCGATTCATCCGAAACAATTTCCATCGCACGCCCGCCCAGCACATAACTGGGACGAACCAGAACCGGATAGCCGATCCGTTCGGCAATCCGACGCGCCTGCTCCATCGTCGTCGCCGTCCCGTTTTCCGGCTGCCGAAGCCCCAGCTTCTGCAGAAGCTTCTGGAACCGCTCGCGGTCCTCCGCCAGGTCGATGCTGTCCACGCTGGTGCCGATGATGGGAACGCCCGAATCCTGCAGCGACTTGGCCAGATTCAAAGGCGTCTGCCCGCCGAACTGCACAATCACCCCGAACAGCGTCTCGCCCAGCTTGCGGCAGATATTCAGCACATCCTCATGCGTCAGAGGCTCGAAAAACAGCATATCCGACGTGTCGTAATCGGTGCTCACCGTCTCCGGATTGCTGTTGACCATGATCGCCTCGAAACCCAGCTCCCGCGCCGCGAACGCCGCGTGCACGCAGCAGTAATCAAACTCGATCCCCTGCCCGATGCGGTTCGGCCCGCCTCCCAGAATCATGATTTTCTTCTTGTCGGTCACCCGAATTTCATCGTCGAACCACGTCCCGTCCGCCTTCACGTTCGCGGTCGGGGCAATGATCTTGCCGTCCACGGGAATCACCCGCATCGGCGTCTCATACGTGGAGTAATAATAGGGCGTATAGGCCTCAAACTCCGCCGCGCAGGTATCCACCAGCTTGTAGCTGACCTCGATCCCCAGCGCATCGCACCGCTGCCGCACGGCGTTCTCCGTCGTGCCGTAGAGATACGCCAGCTGATAATGGCTGTACCCCCATTCCTTCGCCTGCGCCAGCGTCTCCCGCGGAACCTCCTCCAGCCGGGCGTACTTCGCCAGCTCCCCTTCGAATGCCACCAGTTCCTTCAGATTCGACAGAAACCACGGATCGATATGCGTCAACTCGCGGATTTTCTCGATGGACCACCCCATCCGCATCGCGTAGCGAATGTAATACAGCCTCCCCTGGCAGGGCTGCGAAAGCTTGCGGACCAGATGATCCTCCGGAATCGGATACCGCGTCTTCAGGGGGCTGGAATCCCCCTGATGCTGCTGCGGCGAGCTGTGATCGTCCTGCCCCCGGAAATGCCGAAGCCACTTGTCATTGTGGTCCAGGCCGAACCCGAACCGCTTCACCTCCATCGACCGGATCCCTTTCTGCAGCGATTCCTTGAACGTCCGCCCGATGCT
>CAZOTP010000351.1:0-3391 GCA_964582655.1 uncultured Pirellulales bacterium
CTCCGACCGCAAACTGGGAAAGCGGTTCGGCCAATTGAAAATCGATGACGATGCCGTCCACAATGGTCACCGTCCCGTCGGCAGGCTTCACCGAAACAATCGTATGTTCCGCAAGGACCTGCGGGAGATTTTTCCCCAGGTGCAGCCGCGATTCCCAGCGAAAGATATGTTCAAAGCCGTGCTGCTTTGCCTTCATCGGCCCTGTAAGAAATATCGAAGCGTACAGCGGCCCGTTGGCTTCCAGCTCGACGGCATCGGGCGGTTCGGCGCGATATTCCTCCCCGGATGGAGCGTAAACAATCATCTGAGGCGGCCGGGCAAACAGGGATTTTCCGTCCGCATCCATCGCATCAAACCCATCTTTGCAGGCCGCGCCTGCGCGGATGGCAATAGGCCCCAGATTTGCAAGAAAGGAAGTATCTGTCTTGCGAACAAGATCCGGCTCCGAGCCGGAAGATGAATCTGGCTGCCGCCGGATGTTCAGAGTGATTTCCCCGCCGGCAGGCACATCCATCAGAAAATGCGCCAGCAGCCAGCGGATGGACTGATCCTTCCACCGGGCCAGCACTTCATATTGCGCCGAAACAGGATTGCCGTCGGAAGTGAACAGGGTAATTTGATTTTTCTCCTGCAGCGCACCGGGGGCAAAGGGCAGACTTACCTTCACCGGTTCCGCCGCGCGATCGATGCCGGCGGATTCGCGGATCGTAACCGAAAAAGAATCCAAATCCGAAGCCAAAACAGAATGGGCCATAGGGAAAAAAACAAAAATAAAAGGGAACAAGAGAATTAAAAATCGTAAAAACGAACGGTTCATACGCAACTCCTTGAATCTCAACCGATGGAATGATACCACCGAAATCCCTGTCTGTCATGGAAATTTGTCGGATTGGATTCATCGCATCACGAGACAGGAATTTCCTGGAGTTTCGCGCTGCCGGTAAGCCGTTCCCTTCAGGGATTTACGGTTTCGGAATTGCTTTGAAAGGATTCGGTTTGTATCATAGCTGTAATATAAGTCCGTTTCTCTTTTTTAGAGGCAACCGCAATGAATACGGGATCGTTTGGAGCGGCGGCATGGGTCATCGCATTTCTATCGGCGGCAGGATGGGCGGAGCAAGCTCGTCCGAACCTCACCAGTTCGCTGGTAATGCACAATGGCGTACCGGTCTTTACGATTAACGGCAAGGCAATCGCTCCGATGTTTGTCTGGGGGCCGAGCAATAAAACGCTCGAAAAAACGGCCCCGATGATGAAAGCGGAAGGATTTCATTTTTATACCACATGCGTCAACCTGCCCTGGCCCCGGGAAGGCGAGGCGTACGATTTTTCCTCGATTGACGCCGAGATGGCGGCGCTGCTGAAAAATGATCCGGACGGGCTGTATATGCCCCGGGTGTGGATCGAGCCGCCAGACTGGTGGAAGCAGCAGAATCCCGGCGAGATGCCGGTCTGGGAAAACCAGCAGAGGGAAACGGAACACATATCGGTTACTTCGGAGAAATGGCTCACCGAGGCGTGTCTCGACATTGACAGGCTGGTGCGGCACTTGGAAGGCAAATGGGGCAATCACATTTTTGCGTATCACCCGTCGGCGCTGCACAGCGGGGAATGGGATTACACCTCGCCCATCTGGTCGCCGCCGGAGGGGGGACTGAGGCACTTTGAGGGAACGTTCCGGATTGCGTTTCAGCGGTGGCTGAAAAAGAAATACGGAACTATTGCCAAACTGAACGCGGCGTGGCGGTCAAACCACGGGAGTTTTTCGGATATTGACGTGCCGGCCGCGGCCGCGCGAAAGAGCACCCGCCACGGCCTGCTGCGGAATCCGTATGCCGAACGGAACCGGATCGATTTTACGGAGTTTCAGTCGGTCGCGATCACCGACGCCATCGAACGGGTAACCCGGGCGTTTCGCCAGGCAAGCGGCGGCAGGAAACTGATCTATCATTTTTACGGCTATACCTTTGAGCTGGCCGGACTGCAGGAGGGAATCGCCAATTTCGGCCATCTGAACCTGGAAGGCATCATGGATAACCGGGGAGGGGATGTCTGGTGTGCGCCGCTGGGGTATTGCGACCGCCGCAACGGGGGAAGCGGGCCGATCATGGCCCCGCCGGAGAGCATCAATTTCCGGGGGCAGGTCTGGTGCAATGAGGATGATCTGCGGACGCACCGAAGCGCCAAAGACGCGGGCTGGGGAAGGGTGAATACGCCGGAGGAAACCCTGTGGTGTCACAGTCGGAATTTCATGGCGTCGCTGGTGCATCGTTCGCAGATGTGGTTCATGGATCAGGCCGGAGGCTGGTTCGAGGAAGAGGCGATCTGGAAAAATCTCGGCGTGCTGCGAGGCCTGTATGAGGAGGTATACGCCCATCCGTGTCCCCTGAAAAGCGATGTCGCGGTCATCGTGGATGAAAAAAGCCTGATGCAGATTGCGTATGGAATCGAGATCGGACTGCCCCTGCTGTATGACATTCGAGCCCAGATCAACCGGATGGGGACCACACCGGAGATGTGGCTTCAGACGGATTACCTTCAGGGGCGGGTCAAAGACAAAAAGCTGGTGATTTTTCTCAACGCCTTCAGCCTGACGGATGCACAGAGAAAAACCATTCGAAACCGGCTTAAGGCCGATGGTGCCACAGCAATCTGGTTTTATGCACCGGGCATCCTAACGCCCGACACAGCGAGCGAGGAAACGGCGTATGGAGTAAGAGGCGCGGAAGCACTGACAGGAATCACCCTCGTGGAGCGGGACGGGGAACATTCGCCCGCGATGCGGATGATTCCTTCACACACCTATGCCCGGGGCATGGAAAAAGACGCCGTGATCGAGCCGGATGATATTATTCACAACTGGCAGACGCGGGAGGAATCCTTTCAGTTTCGACAGATGACCTTCCCGCCGAGAAAAAAACTCAGTCCACTCTTTGCCGTCTCCGACGCCAGGGCGGAACCTGCGGCCTTCTATGCCGACAGCCCGGATATTTCAATGGCGGTGAAGGATGTGGATGGATTTCGGAGCGTGTTTGTCGGCGGGCTGACGCTTCCCGCCCTGGTGCTGGCGAATATCGCCGCCGATGCGGGTGTTCATCTCTATTGCCCGCCGGGCGATGTGATCTACACGGACGGGCGGTTTCTCTCCGTCACCGCCTGTCAGCCGGGTGAAAAAACCATCACCCTTCCCAAACCGTCCCGAATCAAGGATGTTTACACAAATACTATAGTTGCAGAAGGCGATCAATGTACAATCCATCTCCGCCTGGGGGAAACCCGGATTTATCGAATCGAACCCGCCTCAAAGCAAACAAGCAAAGGAATCAAATAAGCCTTTCATTTTTATGGATAACCGCTTTCTGGAACCTATAATAACTCAAACTGACCGCTT
>CAZOTP010000352.1:0-3388 GCA_964582655.1 uncultured Pirellulales bacterium
GGAGGGGAGGGAATATTCCGGACCCCATGCCAATCGTCCCTGGCGATCGATCAGAAAATAGGTAGGATTGCCCTGAATGGCATAATCCAGCCACAGAGAGTTGGAGGCTCCCGCGGCAAATGTGTAACCCTGCTGTTCCAGGATTTTTTGTGCTTCCTGCCGAGAGGTGGTATTCGCCGGACAGCAGGTGATTACCAATAGTCCTTTGTCTTTATAGGTATCGTGGATTTTCTGGAGTTTTGGGAACGACGCCACGCAAGGTTTGCAACGGGCATTCCAGAAATCCAGCAAGATTACTTTCCCTTTCATTTCATCCTCTGTTACCTGCTTTCCAAGCCAGTGACTGAAGTTCAGAGCGGGGGCTTGTTTCTGGCGGTATGTTTGTAAATTAGCTTCAAATTTTCTTTGGGCCAGTTGAACCTCGGACCAGGGGACGGAGCGAAGCTTTGCTTTCACGTGCTGGATTGGCGTAATCGGATTCACATCATATTTTTCATAATACTCCTTTGCAAGCTGCCAAGTAATCAGGGTTTCTTCAGGGAGTTGATCCATGCAGTCATCGGGAATGTCGTAGGCGGTTTTGAATAATGTATCCCCCAAAAGTGAATCCAGCGCAGGGATGGCGCTATCCGCGTTTCCTTCCCGGACCGCTGTAACGGCTTCCAAAAGCTGTTGCGCTTGAGTCGGCAAAATCATTGTACGGTCCTCTTTTTTCTGAATCTCACGGGATGTAATTACTCCCCCCAAAAAGCCGGCCGCGATAAGAATCCCCAATATAAGACATTTCGCCATGATTTTCATGAATTTCATGGGATGTATCCTTTCCAATGTCTCCGTGATATATTTTAAAGGTTTTCGATGCAGAATCAAGGGGAATCGAGATCGGCCCAGATGATGGGGGTTTGGATTTCGGGCGGGCGGAGGATATCGATGCGGACGTTGTAGGTTTGTTCGAGGATATCTTTCTGGAGGACTTGTGAGCAGGGGCCGGCGGCAAGGATTTTTCCTTCTTTCATGAGGACAAGCTGGTCGGCGAATCGGCCTGCGAGGTGGATGTCATGGCTGACGGTGAGGACGGCCATCTTCCAGTCGTGGGCGAGACGCTGCATCATGTGGTAGATTTTAATCTGCTGGCGGATATCGAGGTGGCTGGTGGGTTCATCGAGGAGGAGGATGGAGGGCTGCTGGGTGAGGGCGCGGGCGATCATGACGCGCTGGGCTTCGCCTCCGGAGAGTTCGGCGAGTGTGCGGGCGGCGAAGGGGAGGGTTTGCGTCATTTTCATGGCTTCGTGTGCGATGGCCAGGTCGCGGGAGTCGGTCAGGCCGAGGGCGCCGGTGTGTGCGAAGCGGCCCATGAGGACGATCTGCTCGACGGTGAAGGGGTAATCGGAGGAGGCGGTCTGGGAGACGTAGGCGAGGGTGCGGGCGAGGGCTTTTCGGCTGTAGGAGCGAAGGGGTTTGCTGTCCAGAATAATCGAGCCTTTTTGCGGTTTGAGGGCGCCCATGAGGCAGCGGAGGAGGGTGGTTTTTCCGGAGCCGTTGGGGCCAAGCAGGCAGGTAAGGGCTCCGGCGGAGGCGGTGAGGTCCACACGGTCGAGGACGGGTTTTCCTTTGGGGTAGGAAAACGTCAGATCGCGGGCCTGCAATGTGTGGAGGGTTTCGGTCATGGGATATATTGTTTCTGGTTTTTCCGCAGGAGGAGGATGAAGACGGGGCCGCCTAAGACGGCGGTGATGACACCTACGGGGAGCTCACCCATGCTCTGGTTCTGGCCGATGATGCGGCAGAGGGTGTCGGCGATCATGAGGAAGATGGCGCCGGCGAAGGCGTTGATGATGGTGAGTTTGCGGTGGTCGGGTCCGAAGAGGAGCCGGGCGATGTGGGGGACGATCAGGCCGACGAAACCAATAGGCCCTGCGAGGGACACGGCGGCGGAGGTCATCAGGGCGATGAGGATGAAGGCTTCGATGCGAAGGCGGTGAACGGTGACGCCGGAGGAGGCGGCGACTTCTTCGCCCAGACCGAGGGTGTTGAGTGCGGCGGCGCGAAAGAAGAGGAGCGAGCAGCTCAGGAGAATGAGGAGGGAGCAGGCCAGTAGCAGGCCGGGTTTGAACCAGAGCCATTCGGGGATGCGTCCCATGCCCCAGCCGATGAAGTTAATCATTTCGGTCTGCTTGACGAACTGAAGGATGGCGAGGATGAGTGCGCCGTTGAAGATGTTGACGATGACGCCGGAGAGGAGCAGGACGAAGGGGTCGAGTCGGCCATGGCGCTGAGCGAGGGTATAGACGAGGATGGAGGTGAGGATGGCGCCGAGGAGGGAGAGGGCGGGGGTGACGGCCCAGCCGGGCAGGAGAATCCAGCCGGAAAGGGCAGGGGCCAGGAGTACGCCCAGCCCCGCGCCGCTGGAGATGCCCAGGACGTAGGGGTCGGCGAGGGGATTGCGGAGGAGTCCCTGGAGGGTCATGCCGGCGACGGCGAGTGCGGAGCCTACGACGGCGGCGGCGGCGAGACGGTAAAGCCTGGCATGCCAGATTTCGGAATGCCAGAGGGACCATTGCCAGAATCGGGGGGACCATTCGACGTTGAGCGGGTATTGCCCGATGAAGCTGCACGCGAGCAAAATAAATAGGGAAATCAGGAAAAAGGCGAGGAGCCACCGCAGAAGGGATTGGGCGGTTAACGCTGTAGCCGGGCCTGGGTTCATGGGGGAAGTATAATCGAAACGGGCGGAAATGAAAACGTGAAAAGGGAAATTCCAGGGGGCGGGGCCGCCGGCCATCCGGCTTGATTTCCGGTTTGTTTTGGGAACACACGGGTTTACTGCCGGAGCCAGGCCTGGGCGAAGAGGGAGAGGTCGAGGAGATTGACGGCGCCGGAGAGGTTGAGGTCGGTTTTGGAGCAGTAGTCGTTGGCGGGGGAGCAGTCGGCGCGGAGCCAGTGCTGGGCGAGGAAGGCGAGTTCTTCGGTGTTGACGCCATCGGGGCAGAACCAGTCGAGGGCGGGGATCTGCCAGGGGAAGCGGGGGTAGTTGGTGGATTCGCAGAGGGTCCAGGTGGAGGCGAAGTCCCAGCCGGCGGCGGTGAAGGTGGCAAGGGTTTGCATTTCTTCAGTGGTTTTGGGAGCGCCTCCCGCGCTGACGGGGCGGCCTGAGGTTTGGGTGTCCCAGAAGGAATCGGTGACGGTTGCAGAGCCGCCCACGTTGAAGGAGACAAGCCCGCCTACGGTGGCTCCGTTGACGGAGACGGGGCCGGCGGAGTAGGAGTCATCGACGGAACCGCCGTAAAGATAACCGATGAGTCCGCCGGCGCAGTTGTTGGCGTTGACGGGGCTGGTGGAGTAGGAGGACTTGATGACGCCGTCTTTGTTGTATCCGACGAGGCCGCCG
>CAZOTP010000353.1:0-3378 GCA_964582655.1 uncultured Pirellulales bacterium
TGTCCAGAAACGCCCGCGGATTCTCCAGGTCCGCTTCGGACTGGATCCGAAAATCATTCCCATCGTTATTCATAATGATCCGCCGCGTGCGAAACTTCGCTTTCTCCCGCTCGGCTCGAAGAGCATTCCATGATGTAAAATCGTTTCGTCCCTCTGATTGCGCTGCAAGAGAACCTTTTGGCTCACCTCCCCTGCATCCCATCAGGAATCCCGAAACGCAGATCATCCGCATAATAACGGGGTATAAACGGCTAATCATTTTCTGATCCTTTCCCGGTTTTTCCGTCAGGTCTCAAGAACAAGATTCCATCCTATGGATTTTGCCAGAGCGCGTATTGGCTCTTTGAGATCACCGTAGGCGGTTACCCGGTGCCAGGTCCAGTCTGACCAGAACCGGAAAAGCATTTCAAAATCGCCAATGGGTTCGGCGGCCAGTTTGGTGCGGCAGGCACGGTCGTTAGGATCGTTATCGACGGCTTTGGCCTGATGGAGTAATATCCCTTTGCGCTTTTCGCTGACTTGAATTGTGGTGGTCATATAGTTTACCGGCAAGATGGAGCGAACGGCTGCTCCCTGCCGATCTTCTGAATGAGTCATGATGGAGAAGGGATTGGATGGCCCCTGTGGGCCGAATACCTTGTTCGATGCAACACAGTGAGCATAGATGATCTGCCGCCTGGAGGTGTCCAGTACGGGATCGGATATATATCCTGGTCGGCCCTGTGTCATAATGCTAAACAGCACCATTCCGGCAGTAGAATTCAGATCACATTCACAGCCTCCTACCAAACCTTCGTTACAAAGCTCATGAAATCCCAGACAGGGATAGGCTTGAATGTGATTGCCGTAAAAACCGCCTAGACAATTAATGGTGATGGCATTGGCACTGTGTTTCTGGAGAACCGATTTCATGGCCAGATACATCGCCGCGGACTTTTCCAGCGTTTCACGGGGCACCTCCTGGATGGAGGATGCCGTGTTGTGCCAGCGGTCGGCGATGGTACAAGATAAGTTTTTGTCCGCCGTCTTCCACGCCTCGTTCAATTCCGAGAAACCAATATATTCGACGGGAATTCCAAGAATGGAGGTTCCCGGTTTTATTTCGTTGCTTTTGATGGCAAGAATTTTGGATTCTTTCATGCGGCGGATGCATTCTTCCGGGGACAGACAGCGAACGGGATCATCCGCATAGGCAAGATCGCCGGGTTTGGATGTGCGCCCCAGTCGGACCTGTGTTGTCATCTGTGCGAAATTCAAAGAGGAGCTGCCTTTTTTAACCACCCGGAAGCATTGAACGGCTTCCACTACGTCTTCCATTTGCGAAGAGGAAACAAATCCAAAATTGGTACAACTTCCGTTTGCCTCCTTGTTGGAGGAGATCAATTTCGATGTATAACGGAGAAAACCGCCGCTTCCGGCATAGGGAAAGTCCACATACAAAACAGGTTTATCGGTTTTCACCATGGTTTCGACAACGTTGTTCCAACAGTTCATTTGATAGACCAAATATCCATCGACAACGGTAAGTTGATCCTGCTCGAGGATGGCTTTGGCTTCCTCAGGTCCTTTGGCCATGGATGTTGCAAATTCAAAATCCGGATATTTCTGTGTTAAAACCGTCTGGATGTTCTGCATGACCGGGCGGAAATCAAATCCAATATTGGGCCAATCCGGCCGGGTTTGTTGTTCACCATGCAATGAATATATGATGCGGATTCGAATTTTTTCCTTTACGGGAGCCGCCGGAAGAAACGAGGGGGCGGAAAAAGCAGCACAGCCCGCACATCCGGCGATTAGGAATTGACGACGGGTCATCGGGCATGTTCCCATGCTTGAAATGGATTTGCATCGGCTCATTTTCAATTCTCCTGTCATTCTTCAATAGTTTATTTTATAATTATAGTGAAAAAATCGGCTCAGCGATCCTGGAAAGATTCGCTTGCATAAAAACTGGTTCCTACCCGTTAGGGGCGCAAATCACCTGAGAATCTGCAAAACAGGGAAAAGGAAAATCCACATTGGATCGGATCAATCCCCCCAGAGAATGTTATGATAAGGTTTATTGATCATTTGCAATCTTTTGAAGGATACCTTTGGGAAAAATCGCAATATTGGAAGGCCCAGCCGAATTGTCCCGACATTCTCACTTTGAAATTAATGACATAATGGAAAACTCTTCAGACTTAGGATTTTAATAAGGAATGTCGAGCATCTTGATATGTTCTTCATTGGGAACATAATTCAAATGCCATTGCTGTTTCCATAGATCCTCGGCGACGATTGACTCCACATGACCATCTACAAAGGAAAGATTGGTTTTTCGGTTGTTATGCCGATTCAGACAATAGCGCCCTGTGCCTGATCCATATTCACCATCGGCATCCCCGGGAGCCGAATCGGTTGCAGTCGGCCATGCATCCGGCCACATACAGTCACCGAAACATGGCACTTCAGACGGATAAGAAACGGAGGTTGTTTTATTAAAATATTTCGATCCGGCATTGGGAACGCTGACATAGCCGGAACGGCCTGAACCGCCGTAGAGCCAACCATTAATACCGTAGCTGCCCTGAATGGGGAGGATGTCCGGGATGGTCGCAATAAGGATCTTTCGCATTTGGTGTGCCCATATCCACGGTTTTTCACGGGAGCCGTAATAATTTTGCGGTGGATAATTCTCCCACGTGAGTGTTTCTTCAGGTACGGTTTTCGTTTTGGGGCAGTATCGCACTTCAGCGACATCGTGGTATTCGGCAATAATATCCATGTAGAGTACGCCTACATAATAGTCGAATGGTTTTCCATGATTGTCTTCCCAGTACATATTCATGGCTCGCTGAAGCCCTCTGAGATTGGATTGGCAAACGATGACTTTGGATGATTCCCTTGCTTTGTTGAGGGCGGGGAGGAGAATAGATACCAGCAAAGCAATAATGGAAATCACCACCAAAAGTTCGATCAATGTAAAACCACGACGTTTGAAATTGAATATGAGCGACATGAATCATCTCCAGAGATAGATACATTACCTTATGATATATACATTTAATATTAACCATTGGATTATATCGCAACAACTATAGTTATACAATTATTAGTCGATACCAATTGAATAAACTCGTATGTACAAGCTCTCTTGATAACCCATGAGGCAGCGGACAAACCAACAGAAAATTCGCCGCCAAATGGAAATATTCACATGAGACGATCGTAATGCAGTTATATACAAGAATTATGCAAATCTGACGAATTTTACTATTGTTGATCGGAAGAGTTTTTGATAGAATAAAATAAAGCGTCAAATGTGCGACTTCTTGAATATTTTGAGTGTCACGGTTTCCTATATTGCCTCCACGTGCAAGTCGGACCCCTATGCCA
>CAZOTP010000354.1:0-3369 GCA_964582655.1 uncultured Pirellulales bacterium
AGGAGTCTGTTTCTTTCACCAGCGGTTTTCCTTCCATCAACAACCTCATAAAATGGCAAAAGTCGAGGTAAGCAGTTGATCTTAAAAGAGTTATTATCCCTCCTTAGCCCGGTCTCAGGTACATATTCTTTTTTCTTTCCTGCTTTCATGCATGAAACAGGAAAATGAATCCAGGCCCCCGCCGACACACGGATTTTCATTCAGGGTGCGGGGGTCTCGCCGGGTTTGTCGGATTTGGGAGAGAGATCGGAGAAGTCGCCGAAGGCGTCTTTGTCCTAGAGGCAGCGGAGGCGTGTGGTTTTACACATGATTGGGACCCTTTCAAAACTATGTTTATTTTTTCTGTTGTTTGCTGAGGAAAATCCAGGCCAGGAGGACCAGGCCGACGGAGACGGAGATGAGGATGACGGGAAGAGCGGAGTCGCGGGGTTTGTCGGGATCGGCGGGGGTTTGGCCGGTGAAGCGGGACATGAGAATCTGGGCGAGGAGAATCACCAGGAAGAGGAGGACCATCGCCAGCGCGATATAGAGAGCGGTTCTGGATTTCGGCTTGTGGGTTCGCTGAAATTTTCGAGACAACCGGGACATGCCGGAATTGTATCGGGCGGGGGGGCGTGGATGCCAGAGCGAATTTACCGGGTGACTTCTGTGGGGGCCTGGTTCTGGAGCCAGAGGACTTTTCGGGCGATAATCTGGAGGAAGGTGGCGCCGCGGAGGTTGGCGAACATGCCGGTGGCGGCGATGGAGGTGACGGATTCGGCGATGAGAGCTTCGATCATGAGGGCGATGATGATGTTCAGATCGTCCCGGGTCCAGGAGGTTTGATAGCCCTGGAGAAACCAGCGGATGCGCTGGGAGTTGAAGGAGTCGGGCCACTGCTGGGGGTCGAGGCCATGATGGGCCTGGAGGGCGAACTGGAGGCAGCCCAAGGCGACATCGCCGAGGGCGGGCATGAAGCGGACGGATTCGCAATCGATCACGGCGGCAACGCGTTCATTCTGGAAGATGAGATTTCCGGGGTGCCAGTCGCCATGGCAGATGACGGGATCATTCCGGGAGTAACCGGCGTTATCGGCGGCATCGGAGGCGAGGTTGTAGGCGCGGAAGAGGGAATCGGCAAGGTTCCGGATGTTCTGGTCGGCATCGGCGGTGTTTTCGCTTTTGGCGGGCCCGGCGGGGATGGCCTGGATGTGGTTTCGGACGCCGGCGCCGTTGTGGTAGGTTCGCGTGGGTACCTGGTAGGCGGGGGTGAATTGTTCGAGGGCCCGGTGGAAGAAGCGGAGGGTTTCTCCGGCGTTTTTGGTGGCCGGTTCCGAGCCGGAGTAGGTTTTTCCATCGATGTATTCGAACAGCTCGTAGATGGCGGTGTCGGTTTGGAGCATGGAGCTGTTGCTGTGTCGGGTTCCGATGAGTCGGGGGATGGGGAAATGCTGGCGGAGGAGGTAGAGCTGGAGGTCGTGGGCCAGCGCGATGCGGTAGGGATCGTCGTGACCGAGGGGGCGTTTTTTAAGGAGGAATTTTCCTTTTTCGGTCCAGAGGACCAGTTTGGGGGCCTGTTCCTTTCCGCGTCGGAGGGGCTGGATATCGCGGATGGTCCCCAATTCATAATGGCTGACGACAATGGCCAGCTCCTGGGAATGGAATCGGCCTGTTTTCTGGCCGGCTTTTTCGGAATCCCCCGTGTGATTATTCATAGGCATCACCTACCGGCAGGCCTTTTCAGGGAATGATCTTTTCGGCATCCATCATTTTCTGGACGCGGCGGTCGTGCCGGCCTCCTTCGAAATCGCTTTGGAGCCAGGTTTCGACGATGCGGGTAACGAGGGGGGCGTTGACGAGCATGGCGGGGATGCAAAGGACGTTGGCGTTGTTATGGGTCCGGGACATCTGGGCGACAATTTCATCCTGGCAGAGGGCGGCACGGATGCCTTTGATTTTGTTGGCGGTGATGCACATACCGATACCACTTCCGCAGAAGAGGATGGCGCGGTCGGCCTGATTTCGGGCGACGGCGAGGGAGGCGGGGATGCCGTAATCGGAAAAATCGCAGCTTTTGGATTCGTTTGCGCCGAAGTCAAAGACTTCATGCCCGCTCCGCTGAAGGAGGTTTTTGACGAGTTCCTTGGCTTCGTATCCTCTGTGGTCGCATCCAAGAGCGATTCGCATGACTGCAAGTTCCTTTCCCGGTAACCGAACTATAACGCGAACTTATTATACCGAAAGGACATGGATTGACAAATAATTTGTTTTCAATCCGCGGAATTGCGCGGGAAATCGCCTGTGATCTGCCGGAGCCGGTTCCGGACGGCCTGCTCGATTTGTTCGGCACAGGCTCGGTAGTCTTTGAGGGATCGGCCTATGGGGTCGGCGACCTCGCGGGGGTCATCGAGTTTCTGTGTTTTTCCGGCGGCCTGAGGGACGGTTTCCAGAACCATCTGGAGGTGGTCGGAATCCATGACGAACACATAGTCGGCCTGCTGGATGAGATCGACGGTGAGGAGCTGGGCGCGATGGTCGGTGATATCGATGCCTTTGTCACGGCAGGCGAAAACGGCGTTGGAGGCGGCGGGTGCGCTGCTGAAAGCCATGATTCCGGCGGAATCGACGCGAATTCCGAGGCTGGGGAGGTCCTGGATGGGGCAATTGAGCTGCTGTGCGAGGAAATGCCGGCAGATGCCTTTGGCCATGGGACTTCGGCAGGTGTTTCCGGTGCAGACGAAGAGGATATTCAGAGATCGCATATTTTGAAGGATACGAAGGTCGAGGACGCCGGGACGGACGATGTTAATCGTGTTGTTTTCTAGGATTACGATTGTAGAAGGTTTCGCATAGCGAGTGGGGCCGCCGTCAAGAAGGAGGTCGAATCGGCCATCGAGCTGCTGGAGGACATCCTCGGCATTCGTGGGCGGATTTTTTCCGGCGCAGTTTGCGCTGGGCGCGACGATGGGGACCTCGAGGGCGGAAAGGAGATCGATGGCGATGGGATTATCGGGCAAACGTATGCCGATACTGGAGTTATGATAAAGCGCGGGGATCTGGTGCGCCGGGAGTGTATTCTGGATGGTTTTTATCTGCTGGGGATTGAGTTTAAAAATGATGGTAAGTGGGCCGGGGAGGGCTTTTCGGATGAGCTGTCGGTCCAGAATGGAGAGGTCGGGAACGTATTTGTCGAAATCGGATTTTCGGCCGACATGGAGAGTGAATGGTTTTTCGTCGGGTCGCTGTTTGAGCTGAACGAGTTTTTCAAGGGCTTTGGGGGAATCAGCGGAGGCGGCCAGGCCATAGACGGTTTCGGTGGGGAACGCAACGAGGCCATCATTTAGAATCGCCTGTCGGGCTTTTTCGACGGCGGGGGGGATGTCTTTGGGG
>CAZOTP010000355.1:0-3367 GCA_964582655.1 uncultured Pirellulales bacterium
TTAGGAGCCGTTGTTGCCCTCTGAGGTGGCCCTGCCGGCCCGCTTCTGAGCCTTGGACAGGCCTTTCTGCCGCAGCCAGACTATGGCCTGTTCTTCGTCGCACCCGGATTCCTCCAGGGCTTTCTTGCAATCCATCATGCCTGCGCCGGTTTTGTCGCGCAGGTCTTTTACAGCCTGGGCTGAGATCGCCATGATCGCCTCCTATTCCTGGGTTTCTTCGTAGGCAGGTTCCGAGGCATTGAATCCGGCCGGAGCCGCTTCCGCCACAGGCTTCAAAAGCTCTCTGCTGTAAACCCCGAGCATCATATAAGGGGCATTCGCCGGGTTCGAAAGGGGACCCACCAGATTCATAATCGTTTTAATACCGAGAGCCGCGCGCACGGGAGCCGCAAAACGCATGGCGCTGTGATAAATCGGAGCAAAAAGAAATCCGAAATTCGTTTTCTGAATCACTTCCGCCGTCCGCGCAGGGTTATTATCAATTTTCATCCCCAGAGCTTCGTAAAAATCCGCTGCCCCGGATTTACTCGAAACAGCTCGGTTTCCATGCTTTGCAATCGGAAGTCCGCAGGCTGCTGCAATCAGCGCCGACATGGAACTGATATTAAAACTGCCCTTGCTATCGCCACCCGTGCCCACAATATCCGTAAGTTCAATACCTGTCAACGGCATCTGTGTTTTTTTACGGCAAAGCACCGCTGCACAACCCGCAATTTCCGAAGCTGCAGGCCCTTTTGAAGTAATCGCCGTAAGAATCGCCGCCGTCTGGCGTTCATCCAGAAGACCATCTGTAAGGCTTTCCATAAACAGCTCCGCTGTTTTCTGGTTCAGATCCTGGTGAGAGGTCAGCGTATTCAGAATCTGACTTACCACAATGCTATCGCGGCGGTAATTAAGAAAAGCCTTGAACAAGGCATCGCCCTGTTTGGAAGCGATGGATTCCGGGTGGAACTGAACGCCTTCAATGGGGTGCGTCTTGTGCCGAATTCCCATAATATCGCCATCGGTTGCCCGCGCCGTCACCTCAAACTCAGGAGACAGTGTGGATTCCTCAATCACCAGACTATGGTAGCGCGTAAAAACGCTCTTCTTGCCGATGGTGCGGAACACGCCTTGACCATCCAGCAGAATCTCTTCTGCAATGCCATGCTTGATAAATCTGGCCTGCACAATTTTCGCTCCGAATGCAAAACCTATCGCCTGATGCCCGAGACATACGCCGAGAATAGGCATTTTACCCGCGAAATAGCGAATCGCCGCCACCGTAATACCCGCATCTTCCGGGCGTCCCGGCCCTGGCGACAGCACCAGTTTAGAGGGATTCAGGGCCTCAATATCCGCAATGGAACATTCCTTGCTCCGGAGCACCTTCACAGGCTCATTGGAAAGGCGGCACAAAGCCTGATAAATGTTATACGTAAACGAATCGTAGTTATCGATAATGATAATCATCTGGCAACTCCTTCAAGAACCATTCTCATAGCACCCAGTTTCTCATTCGTTTCTTCCCACTCGCGTTCGGGCTCGGAGGCATACACAATGCCGCCTCCCGCCTGCAAAGTCCACAAATGGCCCTGTTTCAGGGCGCAACGAATCGCGATACAAAAATCCAGATCGCCGTCCGCTTCTAAGTAACCCACCGCACCCGCATAAAAATGGCGCTTCGACTTTTCCAGAGTTGAGAGAATTTCAATAGCGCTGATTTTAGGCGCTCCGCTCACCGTACCTGCCGGGAATGCCGAACGCAGCACATCAATAGGGCGCTTTGAAGGGCTCACATGTCCTTCCACATCGGAAACCAAGTGAATCACATGGCTGAATACCTCGCATTCCATATTGCGGATCACATTCACGGAACCCGGCTCGCACACGCGACCCAGATCGTTGCGTGCCAGATCCACCAGCATCAAGTGCTCCGCCTGTTCCTTCGGATCAGAACGCAACTCCAGTTTCAACTTTTCGTCCTCCGCCTCATTCTTCCCGCGGCGGCGCGTCCCTGCAATCGGGCGAATCGAAGCCACACCGTCCCGCACGCGCACGAGGCTCTCCGGCGATGCGCCCACCAGCTGATGGGTACCAAAATCCAGATACAAAAGATACGGCGACGGATTCACGGAACGGAGCCGACGGTAAATCTCCAGAGCCTCCACATCGGTTTCGAGCTGCAGACGCCGCGAGGGCACCGCCTGAATAATATCGCCCGCAATAATGCGCTTCTTCAGTTCATTTACTTTGTACACATACTCGTCATGGCTCTTCTCAAGATCCGTCACCACCTTGCAGAAAGAAGCCTTTTTCGGTTCCTCCAGGTAGGAAAAATCGAGGTTCCCCAGGCAGCGCTTCACCTCTTCAATCGCCTTATTCAAATCAATCTGGTGTTCGTCATAATTCAAACCGAAAATATGAATCGTCTCGGTAAAGTGATCAAACACCACATAAATATGACCCACTATAAATTCCGATTCCGGAATTTGCAAATCATCCTGCTGCTTCGTCAGATGAATCGTATCGCAGCGCGCACAGAACTCATAACTCAGATAACCAATCCCAGAGGCCGGCAGGGGAATACTCTTCTCCGGGAGGCTATTTTCCGCCGCCACCGCCTGCAACGCATCCAGAACATCATGACCACCGGAAAAAGGCACTCTTTTCCCGTCAATGATAAAAGCCACCCCGGCCTCATCCTGCAGAATACGGAAACCCTCTTCCAGCATCAGAATGGAATAGCGGTCCTTCCCGTGGGAAAACGAAGCCGATTCGAGAATAGCCTTCGCGCCCAGCTTCTTCGCCAAGGAAAAAGGGGTAAATCGTTCCCCGGGGAGGGAAAGATAAAGGTTGTCGGTTCTTTGAGTCATAAGTTACCTGTGGTTAGAAAATGGCATTTAAACACAAAAAAGGCCCCGAAATCTCGGAGCCTATCGTTACCTGTAAAACTCAGGCAAACACAAAAACCAGACTCCGTTCTACAGGGTCCGCCACCACCAATTGTTGCTGAGGAAAGTAGTTGTGTTTTGCATGGAGAAGAATATAGACACATTTTTTTCTGGTGGCAAGATTATTTTTGAATTTTTTTGTACCCCTGTTAAAAATCATTCCATTACATTTTTGTAATCTGTAAATACTACCACCCTCTCATCGTCTCCAAACGGAAAAGAAACAGTAGGGAAGGGGCCTGCCCGGCTTTCAGCCGGTCGGGTGCTACTCGCCCGGCGCAAAGTCCGCATGCAGGCTGCAGCACACTCACTTCGCCCTCTTTCCCGAAGACAAACCGGATTTTGCGCGCTGCTGCATCCTTTTACGCGCCGGGCTCCCCGGGCTTCGTTCGCGACAACAAAAATGGCTCCCCTGATGGCGTTCGAATCCCCTT
>CAZOTP010000356.1:0-3358 GCA_964582655.1 uncultured Pirellulales bacterium
AGAGGGTTTTGCCGGGTGTGAGTTTAGCCCAGTCTTGCAGTTCGGGGGCGAGGCGGTTGAGGACGGCGTAATCGGACGGGGTCTGGAAGCGGAGGATGTTCTGCTTGGAGGCGCGGTAGTGGTCCATCGTGCCATGCCAGTCGAGATGGTTGGGGGAGATGTTGGTGACGACGGCGATGTGGGGGCTTTTCCGGATGCGGCCCAAGTCGTAGAGCTGAAAGCTGCTCAGTTCGAGGACGACCAAGTCGGAGGGGCGGATTTCATGGACCCACTGGAGGAGGTTTTCGAGTCCGATGTTGCCGCCGAGCCAGATTTTTTTGTGGGGGAAGGCGGGATCGTTTTTGGCGGCGACTTCGAGGACGTGGGCGATCATGGAGGTGGTGGTGCTTTTGCCATTGCTGCCTGTGACGGCGACGATGGGGGCGGGGCAACGCTCGAAGAAGAGGTTCATTTCGGAGGTGACGGGGATGCCGCGGTCCTGGGCGATTTTGAGCCAGGGGGAATTGTAGGGGATGGCGGGATTGGCGACGAGGAGGTCGCAGTTGAGGATGTCGTTTTCGTCGTGGCCGCCCAGATGAAAGGTGATGGGGAGTCCGGCGAGCTGATCAATGCTTTTCCGGAGGGCCTCGGCGGGGGCTTTATCGGTTACGGTGACGATTGCGCCGTGCTGAACGAGAAATCGTGTAACGCCTATGCCTCCGCCAAAGCGGCCCAGGCCGAATACCAGAACGCGTTTTCCTTTGAGATCCAGCGAGTTCATCGCGAGTATGCCGGTCGGGAAAGGTATGCCGATCAGGCGGAAAGCTCCTGTTTCATGTCGAGGCAGGCCTGTTCGATGCATTTTTCCCAGTTTTCGCCGAACTGGGCTTTGTATTTGGGATTTTCGTAGGCGTAGAGGACGGACCGGGAAGCGGAGATGAGCGCGCCAGTGCCGCCATCCTTGCAGAAATGGAGGCAGTCCTGGGCGGCGGCGCCCTGCGCGCCGTAGCCGGGGACGAGGAAGAGGATGTGGGGGTACTGCTGGCGGAGCTGTTTGGCCTGCTCGGCGGCGGTGCCTCCCACGACCATGCCAATGTCGCTGAAGCCGGATTTGCCCATGTATTTGGGTTCGCAGGCGAGTGTGGCGACCTGTTTGGCGAGGAGTTCGAAGAATTTTTTGCCATTGGCGTCGGCGAAATCCTGGATGGCGGCGGCGGAGGGGTTGCTGGCGCGGGTCCAGACGAATACGCCTTTGCCATACTGGAGAGCGGTTTCGGCGAAGGGGGCGATTCCGTCAATGCCGGCGAAGCCATTGATGGTGATGGCGTCGGGGGTGACGATGTCTTCCATTTCGACGAATTCGGGGGTTTTGAGGTGCGCTTCGGCGTAGGCCTGGGCGGTGGATCCGATGTCGCCTCGTTTGACGTCGCCGATGATTTCGAGATCGAGGTCTTCGGCTTCCTGAATGAGGGAATAATAGCTTTCGACGCCTTCCCAGAGGTATTTTTCGAAGAAGGCGATGTTGATTTTGACGGCGGGGACGATGGGAGCGACGACGCGGAGGACGCGGACGGAGAAATCGAAGATGGCATCGACGGCGACTTCGGCGTCGTTTTCATCGTTGAGGTCTTTTCGGGTGATGATTTGTTTGGGGAGGCGGTTGTAGAGGGGGTCGATTCCGACGCAGACGGGGGTTTTCTTGTCCAGTATGGCTTTGGTCAGGCGGTCGGCAAAATGCTCACTCATCTTCGAGTCCTTTCGCTATCAACGTTCATCTACCGGCAAACAATCCGTCCCGGTTCGCGGGGACGTTTTGCCTCGAAGCCGGGTCCAACGGGTACAATCAAGGTACTATAGGCAGGTAACTGCAAGTCTGCAAGGCAAAAGGAGATAAAAACCGCGGAATTCGGGGAAATGGCGAAAAAGCGGGAGGGTGAGGTCTGGAATGGCGTTCGATTGGGCAGGGGCGCGGAAGATTGAAACCGAAGGGCCGAAAGGGCAGGAGGCGGCTTGCGTTATTTTTATAACTTATTATATCATATGTGGTTATGTGATATTTTCGGCGGAGGTTTGCGGCTGGAATTCGAGAATGAAAAGAAAAACGCGGGATTTTTTTGAACAGGAGGGGAAATTTTGGCGTCCTATTCATGGAACGCTATGATCGCAGGTCTGGGTTGAGGTTTGCAAGCCCATCGAGCAGGCAGGTCTCATCGGCTGGAATTCTGAAGTACATTCTTTACGTTTTTTGCAGGGTCTGACTATCACGAGTCATAGCTTTTTCGGATTTTTAAGAGTGTCCCTGCAAAGGCTGTCGATTATGTATATGGAAGAGGGATGTAAGCTGTTTTTCAGAGGCGGCGGCCGGATTTGAGGCAGGCCAAGCGGAAAGGAGATGTGTCATGGTTCGAACGATTATTCTGGCGACGGGGCTGGTTTTTGGGATGGCGTGCAGCGGATGGGGCGCGACGTATTATGCGGCGTCGGGCAGCAGCGGAGCCGGGACAAGCTGGGCGGATGCGTACGGCAGTCTGGATGCAGCGCTGGCGGCGGCGGTGAGCGGGGATACGGTACTGGTGGCGGAGGGGACATATGTTCCCTCGGGCGCGAGCTTCAATGTTGCCGCGGGCGTGACGGTGAAGGGCGGCTGGTGCAACTATTGGACCAGCTATGGTACCGTTACCCAAATTGGCGAATTTTACAATCCCAAGACTTATCAGGCGTTTTTGAGCGGGGATACGAATGGAAATGACCAGGCGGCGAATCTGTACGGCAATCCGGATGCTCTGGACGCGATGGCGAGCCGGGCGGAGAACAAGGGGACGATTCTGACGCTGGCGGGCAGTGCGACGGTGGATGGGCTGTTCTTCTGGAACGGCGGGGCGACGCTGGGCGGGGCGGTGGCGGGCGGCATCCAGTGCGGGGCCGGGGGAACGGTGGTGGTGAATAATTGCGAATTTTACGGGTGCCTGGGGAGCAACGGGGCGGCGGTGGCGGGCAGCAGCGCGACGGTGACGGTGAGCCACTGCTATTTTCAGGGCAACGCCAGCAGCAGCGCGATGGTTCGCAGCGCCGGGCCATTGACGGTGACGAACTGCACGTTTAAGGGCAACAGCAACTCGGGGGAGTACGGAAACGGGATTCGGTGGGACACGGCGGCGGGGGGGACGCTGACGGTGCACGACAGGATTCTGGTACACAGCCGCAGCGGGGCGGATTCGGCGTTTGGCTCGCTGTATATTCGAGGGGGCAGCAATGCGACGATCGATGTCAGCCGGTGCACATTCCGGAACGATGAAGCGGACGGCAGTTCCACGTTTATGTATAACAGCGGGAGCACGGCGGTGCAGACGTATAATTTCACGAATTGCCTGTGGGCGGG